>NZ_JBHWIO010000140.1:0-13300 GCF_042732075.1 Kitasatospora sp. NPDC059812 | reverse complement strand
GGGTGACGAACACCTGGGTGCTGGGCGGGGAGTAGCGGGGGGGGGTGTTGATCCGCACGGGGGCGGGGGGGGTGGGGGCCCCGCCCCCCCCGCCGGCGGGGCGGGCGCGCGGCGGGGGGCGGGCAGGTCGGCGACGACGCGGGCGCAGGTGAGGACCAGCGCGGGGCCGAGGGCGGCCAGCAGGTCGGGGCTGGCCGGCCCCGGAGCCGCAGCCTCTTCGGCGAGTGTCGCCAACAGCCGGGGAAGCGGGGTTCCGGCGGCCGGGACGACCCGGCGCGGGCCGGCCGCGAGGGCGTCGAGCAGGGCGGCGGTCTCCGGGGAGCCGGGCCCGGCGGCCCCGCGCGGACCGCGTTCGGGGACCATCGTCCAGGACCAGAAGACGATGCCGAGCGGGTCCCGGGCGTCGGTGGTGATCTCGTGGACCTCGCCGGGGCGGGCCAGGAACAGCTCGCCGGCTCCGACCGGGTGCTCCAGCGCGCCGATCCGGAACGTCCCGCGCCCGGCGTAGGCGTAGCAGAACTCGAAGTAGGAGTGGCTGTGCCAGTAGTTGCGCCATGGCTCGGGCGGGTAGAACCCCCAGTCCACGAACTCGACCCGTCGTCCGGCGAGGGTGGTGCCCAGCCGCACGGAGTTGAGCAGGGGCAGGGCGGCGCCCGCCCGGGCCAGTTCGGTCATCTCGGCTCGCCCGCCCCGTCCGTCCTGCGCGCGGTGGGGTCGACGCCCCGCAGCATCATGCCCTGACCGAGGGACCAGGTGTGATCGTCCGTGGTGGGCCGGTCCGCAGGGTCCCGGAACTGTACCAGCCAGGTGGTGCGGGCCTGGTCGGAGGTGTTCAGCCCCGAACCGTGCACGGTGAGGTAGCCGAAGAACAGGACGTCGCCGGCCTCCGCCGGGCACGGCCGGGCGTCCTGGAGCCGCCAGGTGTCGGGCGGCAGGTGCCAGCTGCCGTCCTCGACGTGCGGCAGCGGGCCCTGCTGGTGGCTGCCGGGGACGGCCCTGATGCAGCCCTTCTCCTCCGGGGCGTCGTCGAAGTGGAAGACCGCGGCCGCGACGGTGTGCCGGGCGTGCGGGAAGAACGGGTGGTCCTGGTGCAGGGGGAAGGGGGAGCCGGTCTCCGGAGGCTTGATGAACATCTTCGTGTGGTGCAACTGGAGGTTGGGCCCGCCGAGCAGTGCGGCCGCGACGTCCGTGAACCTGGGGTCGACCAGCAGCCGGGCGAAGGCCGCCGAGTGGAACTGCGCGTCGTGGGCGTGCTTGAGGGCCGTGCGCCCGGCGGACGCACCCGCGACGGTGCGCGCGCTGGCCCAGGTCGGGTCGGCGTCGGAGTCGAGGCGGGCGGCCAGGGCGTGGCACTCCTCCCGCATCGCCGCCGCCTCCTGTCGGCTGATCAGGTTCTTGACGAGGAGGAAGCCGTTCTCGTGGTAGGCGGCGAGGTCGTCGGGGCTGAGGGGTTCGTTCATGGCCTCGACCGTAGGCGTGGGGACCGGGCCGGGCCGAGGGGCGATACGGACGGCCCGGTGGGTAATCCGGACATCGGCCCGCGCGTTCAAGTCCCTCCCGCTGGGCTGCGGCCGAGCAGGCGGGGGTGCTCCCGAGGCCGGGAGCGCCCCGCCTCGATGTCCGGGCACCGTCGCCTCGATGTCCTGGCACCCCCAACTGGCGTATGGCGCAGCCGAATCCGTTCGCGTCCGCCCTCTTGTCAAAGGTTAGTGATGTTTCCTAACTTAATGTCATGTCCGAGACCTCACGGCACTCCCGGCGCGACCTCCTGCGAGTGAGCGCGGCGGGCGGTGCCGCCTTCGCCGCGGGCAGCCTCCTGCTGCCCGGCGCCGCCCAGGCCGCCCCCCGCCCGACCGCCCTCGACACCCCGACCCTCCCCTCACCCCGCAGCGACCAGACCGCCGGGTCCGCGCTGCGCCCCTTCGGCCGGCACCTGGCCTTCGGGGCCGATCCCTCCCAACAGGTCGTCGTCTCCTGGCAGGTGCCGGGCGCGGTGACCGCCCCCTTCGTCCGGATCGGCCTCCAGCCCGGCGACTTCGGCTCCCCGATCGCCGCCGAGGTCCGCACCCTGGTCAGCAAGCTGTCCTGGCAGCACCCGGTCGAGGACCAGCCCCTGGTCAAGCCCACCACCGTCACCCAGTACTACCTGCACGCGCAGGTCGACCAGCTGATCCCCGACACCACGTACTACTACGTCGTCGGCCACCAGGGCTACGACCCCGCGGGGCAGCGCGCCCGGCTCGGCGACGTGGCGAGCTTCCGCACCGCGCCCGCCCCCGGCCGCGGCGCCGGGTTCACCTTCACGGCCTTCGGCGACCAGGGCATCGGGTACAACGCGGCCGCCACCGCCAACCTGATCGCCGGCCTCGACCCCGCCTTCCACCTCCACATGGGCGACCTCTCGTACGCCAACAGCGGCGGCAGCGGCAAGACCAGCGACCCCTACGACGCCCGTCTGTGGGACTCCTTCTTCGTGCAGAACGACCCCGTCGCCTCCCGGACCCCGTGGATGATGGCGATCGGCAACCACGAGATGGAGGCCTGGTACGGGGCCGACGGCTACGGGGGCGTCCGCGCCCGGTTCACGATGCCCGACAACGCCTGGGCCCAGTCCACCGGCATCTACTCCTGGCGCTGCCAGAACGTCGGCCTGATCAGCCTCGACGGCAACGACATCTGCTACAACACCGCAGCCAACCTGAACTACACCAAGGGCAAGCAGAAGAAGTGGCTGGAGAGCCGGCTCGCCGCGCTCCGCGCCGACACCACCATCGACTTCGTCGTCGTCTACCTGCACCAGTGCACGTACTCCACCTGCCACGACAACGGGGCCGAACTCGGCGCGCAGCAGGACTGGGCCCCGCTGTTCGACAAGTACCAGGTGGACCTGGTGCTCAGCGGGCACAACCACGTCTACGAGCGGACCGACCCCATCCGTTCCGGCAAGCCCACCCGCAAGGTCGCCTCCGGCGACACCGTCAATCCGCTGAAGGACGGCACGACGTACATCGTCGCGGGCGGCGGTGGCGGCGGGGTCTACTCCTTCCCCGTCGCCGACACCTACCTCGGGCACGAGACGAAGAACGACTCCCCCGTCCCGATGGTGGTCGCCGATCCGAGCGGCCACAACCAGACCGTCAAGGTCACCTGGTCCAGGGTCCGTTACACCGGTTACTGCCTGGTGGCGGTCGACGTGACGCCCGCCGCCGCCGGCAAGCCGGCCCGCATGGCGGTGCGCTCGATCACCGAGGACGGCACCGCCGTGGACCAGTTCACCGTGCAGCGCGGCTGACCCGGCCCGGCGCCCGCGCCCGGACGGCCCGCGCCTACGCCCGGACGGCCCGCTCCCCGCCGACCGGGCCGGGCGCGGCCGCCGGGCCGGCGGGGTGCGCGTCAGTGCTCCGTGGTGACGGTGAAGCCCTGCGGGGCGCGCAGGTCGACGGCTCCGGTGTGGTCGGTGGACACCTCGATCGGCAGGCCCGCCACCGTCAGGCCGGTGAACGTCAGCGACTCGTAGCCGGCCGGGAGTTGGGCCCGCACCCGGAGCCGCCGGTTGGGGGCGTCGGCCTCCAGGCCGAGCAGTGCCTGCACCACATGGACGGAGGCGGCGGCGGCCCAGGCCTGCGGGCGGCAGGAGGCCGGGTAGGGGACGGGGCGGGCGAACTCGGCGCGCGGGTGGCCGCCGAAGAGTTCGGGCAGGCGGTGGTCGAAGGCCGCCGCCGCGCGGACCAGGCCGGCGGCCAGCGGCGCGGCGGCGTCGTGCAGCCCGGCGCGGGAGAGGCCCTGGACGGCGATGGCGCTGTCGTGCGGCCAGACCGAACCAGTGTGGTAACCGAGCGGGTTGAAGCCGGCCGCGGCGGCGTCCAGGGTGCGCAGCCCGAAGCCGCTGTCCATGCCGGGGGCGGTGAGCCGGCCGGCGACCAGGGCGCTCTCCTGCGGGTCGAGCAGGCCGGTGCCAAGCAGGTGGCCCATGTTGGAGGCGATCGAGTCGACCTGGTGCTTGCCGCCGTCGAGGGCGACCACCGGGTACGGGCCGTGCGCGTCCTCGGTCCAGAACCGGTCGCGGAAGCGCAGCCGCAGCTCCTCCGCCCACTGCCGCCAGCGGTCGGCGCCGGGCCGGCCGAAGGCCTCCAGCAGGTCGGCCGAGGCGACGGCGGCCTCGTAGGCGTAGGCCTGGACCTCGCTGAGCGCGATGGGGGCGTCGGCGATCCGGCCGTCGCGGAAGCGGATGCTGTCGGAGGAGTCCTTCCAGCCCTGGTTGGAGAGCCCCTTGCCGGAGCTGTCGACGTACTCCAGGAAGCCGTCGCCGTCCGCGTCGGCGTGGTCGGCCAGCCAGGCGAGGGCGGCCTCGGCGTGCGGCAGCAGGTCCTCGACCTGGTCCTCGGGCATGCCCCAGCGCCAGGCGTCGTGCAGGAGGGTGAGCCACAGCGGGGTGGCGTCGGCCGTGCCGAAGTAGCAGGGCGGCAGGTGGGAGCCGTTGTCGAGGTGCTGCTCGTCGCGGCGGACCTCGTGGAGGATCTTGCCGGGCTGCTCCTCGGTGGCCGGGTCGAGGGCGCGGCCCTGGCGGCGGGCCAGGGTGCGCAGCGTGCCGGCGGCGAGTTCGGTGCCGAGCGGGAGCATCATCCGGGCCGCCCAGAGGGAGTCGCGGCCGAACAGGGTGAGGAACCAGGGGGCCCCGGCGCCGAGGAAGTGGTCGCCGGGCTCCAGCGGGTCGGTGAGCAGGAGGCCGCGCAGGTCGTGGTGGGAGCGGGCGATCCAGTGCGCGAGGTGGTGGTCACGGCCGGTGATCCCGGGGGTGCGCCACGGGGCGACGTCGGCGGCCGGGGCGGGGAAGAGGTCGCCGTCGCGGTGCTCGGCGGTGCACTCCAGGACGGCCTGCCAGCTCTGGCCGGGGGCGAGTTCGAGGTCGAAGCCCAGGGTGCCGGTGTCGGCGGCGAGGTGGTCGGGCGCCGGCTCGACGGTGAGGGCGGCGCTGAGCGGGCCCTCGCTCCAGCGCAGGCCGTTCGGGCCGGCGGTGGGCGTGCGGGCCTGGGTGGCGCGGCCGGCCTTGACGCTGTCCATCGCGGCGAAGTCGCTCTCCGCGCGTACGTCCAGGCGCAGGCGGGCGGTGAGGTCGCCCGCGTTGCGGACGGTGTAGCGCTCGACGAGGCGGCCGGGGTGCAGCTCCCGGCGGCGTTCCAGGGTGACGGCCGGGTCGGGGGTGAGTTCGGCGATGCCGCGCAACACGGTGACGAAGGTGGTGCGTCCGTCCTCGCCGAGCACGGTGGCGACGGGGGTGTTGGGGACCGCGGCGACGCCGGCCTCCAGGCGGGAGAGGATCCGGCGGTCCCCGTGGTAGAAGCCGTCCGCGCCTTCGCCGATCCGCCCGTCCGGGCGCGAGGCACAGAAGCTCGGGGCGGCCACGGAGAGCTGGGCGTCGTGCAGGAACGGCTGCAGGGCGATCGCTGACATGGTCTCTTCATCCTCGTTTTGGGGCTTGACAGTTGCTTCCACTCGGGCGCAACCTTTCTGCCATTGGAGCGTTCCAAGACATTAACCCCCCTGGTGGGGAAGATGGAACCCCGTATTGGAACGCTCCAAGATCTTGTCAATGAAGACAGAACCTAGGATCGCCGTCATGCATGCACACTCATCGCCCCGGCCCAGGACAGGGTCCGCCGCGACCCTGGAAATGGTCGCCGCCCGGGCCGGCGTGGGCCGTCAGACGGTGTCCAACGCGATCAACTCGCCCGAGCTGCTGCGCCCGCAGACGCTGGAGCGGGTCCAGCGCGCGATCGACGAGCTCGGCTACCGCCCGCACCGGGCCGCGCAGGCGCTCAAGACCAGGGCCAGCCGGCTGATCGGCTACGGCATCCGCTCCAGCAGCACCGGCGTCCCGACCCCGGTCCTGGACCAGTTCCTGCACTCCCTCTCCGAAGCCGCCGACCAGGCCGGCTACCGGGTGGTGCTGTTCGCCGTCGCCCCCGGGGACGACGAACTCACCAGCTACCAGCAACTGCTCGACGAGCACGGCGCGGACGGCTTCGTCCTCAGCAGCACCGACCGCGGCGACCGCCGCCAGGGCTGGCTGCACGAACGCGGCGTCCCGTACGTCGCCTTCGGCCGCACCTGGTCCGGCCGGGACGTCGGCGACTGGGTCGACGTCGACGGCTCCGCCGGGACTTCGGCCGCCGTCCGGCACCTGGCCGGGCTCGGCCACCGCAAGATCGGCTTCCTCGGCTGGCCGAAGGGCTCCGGCGTCGGCGACGACCGCGCCCGCGGCTGGCAGAGCGCGATGCGCGAACTGGGCCTGCCCACCCGGGGCCGCCGGGCCGAGAGCCCGGACGACCGGACGAGCGCCACCGAGGCCGCCGAACGGCTGCTCGCGACCGGCGCGACCGCGGTGGTGACCGCCAGCGACACCCTGGCGCTCGGCTGGTACCAGGCGCTGCGCCGCGACGGCCGCACCCCCGGCCCGGACGCGGCCGTCATCGGCTTCGACGACTCGCCGATCGCCCCCCTGCTGTTCCCGTCGCTGTCCAGCCTCGCCCAACCGCTCGACGCGGTCGGCCGCGAGTGCATGCGGCTGCTGCTGGAACGCCTCGGCGACCACCAGCGGCCGACCGAACACGTGCTCCTGGAACCGGAGCTGGTCCTGCGCGAAAGCGTCTGACCGCCACTCCCCCGAAACCATCTCCGCCCACTCCCCCACCCACCCTCGCAAGGAGATCCCGCATGGCCACCTCCCGCACCCTCGCCGCGGCAGCCGTCTGCGCGGCCGTCACCCTCGGCGCCGTCACCGGCTGCTCCTCCTCCGGCGGCTTCGGCGACTCACCGGCCAAGCAGTCCTCCGGCGGCAACCAGAGCCTGACGGTGCTGATCGCCACCTCCGGCGAGGCCGAGACGGCCGCGGTCAAGGCCGCCACGGCCGACTGGGCCAAGAAGACCGGCAACACCGTCACCGTGCAGATCGCCAGCGACATCAACCAGCAGCTCGGCCAGGCCTTCGCCGGCGGCAACCCGCCGGACCTCTTCTACGTCAACTCCGACCAGTTCGCGAACTACGCCAAGGGCGGCTCGCTGTACGCCTACGGCGACCAGATCCCGGACGCCGCCGACTTCTCCGAGCCGCTGCGCAAGGCCTTCAGCTACGACGGCAAGCTCACCTGCCTGCCCAAGGACACCTCCACCCTGGGCCTGGCGATCAACACCACGCTGTGGCAGCAGGCCGGCCTGACCGAGGCCGACTACCCGACCAGCTGGCAGCAGCTCTCCGACGACGCCGCCAAGCTCACCAAGGACGGCGTGACCGGCCTGGTGACCGCCCCCGACTACCAGCGGCTCGGCGCCCTGCTGAAGGAGGCCGGCGGCTGGATCACCAACCCCGAGCAGACCGCGATGACCGCCGACAACCCGGCCAACAAGCAGGCGCTGGAGTACGTGCAGTCGATGATGAAGGCCGGCTCGGCCAAGTACGTCGCCGAGGTGGACGCCGGCTGGGGCGGCGAGGCGCTCGGCAAGGGCAAGGCCGCGATGACCATCGAGGGCAACTGGCTCAAGGGCGCGATGGCCAAGGACTACCCGAACGTCCAGTACAAGGTGCTCCCGCTGCCCGCCGGCCCGGCCGGCCCCGGCACCCTCGCCTTCAGCAACTGCTGGGGCATCGCCGCCAAGAGCCAGCACCAGGCGGCCGGGGTCGACCTGGTCAAGCACCTCGCCTCCACCGACCAGCAGCTGGAGTTCGCCCAGGCCTTCGGCGTGATGCCCTCGCGCACCAGCGCGCTGAGCGCCTACGCCCAGAAGTACCCCGAGTCCAAGGCCTGGGTCGACGGCGTCGCCAACGCCCAGGCGCCGGTCACCATCGCCGGGTTCACCAAGGTGCTCACCCAGTTCAACACCGACCTCCAGTCGCTGAAGACGGGCGACCCGGCGGCCATCCTGGCCACCCTCCAGCGCAACGGCGAGCAGGCCATCAAGAATGCCAAGTAACAGCTCCACCGGCACGATACGCCGGCGCGGCCTGCGCGAGGGAGCATGGGGCTGGCTGTTCGCCGGCCCCATGGTCCTGGTCCTCGGCCTCTTCATGGTCCTGCCGATCGGGATGGCCCTGTGGGTCAGCCTGCTGCACTGGGACGGCCAGTCCAACCCGTTCAGCGGCAGTGCGGACTTCATCGGCCTGGACAACTACCGCCGGCTGTTCGCCGAGGACGGCCTGGACCGCACGCTGTTCGCCACCTCGATGCGCAACACGCTGTACTACGTCCTGCTGACGGTGCCGCTGCAGACGGTGCTGGCGCTGCTGCTCGCCATCCTGGTCAACCAGCGGATGCTGCGCGGCCGGGGCGCCCTGCGCACGGTGTTCTACTTCCCGTCCGTCACCAGCTCGATCGCGATCTCGACGGTCTTCCTGTTCCTCTTCCAGGGCAGCGGCGCCGTCAACCGGATGCTGGGCTGGCTCGGGGTCAAGGGGCCGAACTGGTTCGCCGACCCGCGCGGGGTGATCTGGCTGGTGCTCGGCTGGTTCGGCCTGGACCAGCCCGCCCCGGGCACCGGCGGCCCGCTCGGGCTGTCCTGGTCGGAGTGGTTCGCCGGGCCCTCGGTCGCGATGTGCACGCTGATCCTGATGGCGGTGTGGACCACCTCCGGCACCTTCATGCTGATCTTCCTCGCCGCCCTCCAGGACATCCCGCGCGAACTGGAGGAGGCCGCCGCGCTCGACGGCGTCAACCGCCGCCAGCTGCTGCGCCACGTCACCCTGCCCGCGCTGCGGCCCGTCCTGTTCCTGGTGCTGACCCTCGGCCTGATCTCCACCTGGCAGGTCTTCGACCAGGTGTACGTGATGGGCAAGGGCGCGCCCGGCAACACCACCCTCACGCCCGCCTACCTGTCCTACTCGGCCGGCTTCGACAACGCCGACTTCGGGCAGGGCGCCGCCATCGCGTTCGTCCTGCTCGGCCTGATCCTGCTGCTCACCGCCGTCCAGCGGTGGGTCCTGCGGGAGCGGGACGGCAAGCCGCGCCGCAGCCCGAAGGGAGCCCGCCGTGCCGCACGCTGACCGCAAGCCCGCCGTGGACAAGCCGATCCTCGGCCGCTTCCCCCGGCCGCTGCGGATCCTCGGGTACGCCGTCCTGCTCGGCTTCGCGCTGCTCTACCTGCTGCCGTTCCTGCTCCAGCTGGTGAACAGCTTCAAGACCGACCCGGACGCGGCCGCCCACCCGATGTCGGTGCTGCCCGACGGCGGCACCCTGGCCTCCTACCGGCGGCTGTTCGGCCTGGCGGAGGGCGTCGAGAACATCCCGTTCCTGCGCTGGCTGGGCAACAGCGTGGTGGTGACCGTCCTGGTGACGGCCGGCCGGGTGCTGTTCGACTCGATGGCGGGCTACGCGCTGGCCCGGATCAGGTTCCCCGGCCGCCGACTGCTGTTCGCCTTCGTGCTGGCCGTGATGGCGGTGCCGGGCGTGGTGCTGCTGATCCCGAAGTTCCTGGTGCTGAAGAGCTTCGGCATGTTCGACAGCTACAGCGGCATGATCCTGCCGCTGCTGGTCGACGCCGCCGGGATCTTCATCATGAAGCAGTTCTTCGAGTCGGTGCCGCGCGAGATCGAGGAGGCGGCGCGGATCGACGGCGCCGGGACGTTCCGGATCTTCTGGTCCGTCGTCCTGCCGATGTCCCGGCCCTCGCTGATCACGCTCACCGTGCTCTCCTTCCAGGGCTCCTGGAACGAGTTCACGCACTTCCTGGTCTCCACCCAGTCCAGCGAGCACGACACCCTCACCACCGGTCTGGCGCACTTCGTCTCCGGCGGCCTCGGCTCCGGGACGCAGTACCCGCTCAAGCTGGCGGCGGCGCTGGTCTCCACCCTCCCGGTGGCGATCCTGTTCTTCTGCTTCCAGCGCCACTTCGTGCGCGGCGCCAACTCGGGCTCGCTCAAGGAGTGAGCCCTGCCCGGCCCGGCCTGTACACCCCCCCTCTGCCGAACCTTCCTATGAACCCTTCTTGGAGAACCACGTGCCCGCCCGCATCGAGGACTACGCGCTGATCGGCGACATGCAGACCGCCGCCCTGGTCGGCAGGGACGGCGCCGTCGACTGGCTGTGCCTGCCCCGCTTCGACTCCCCGGCCGTCTTCGCCGGCCTGCTGGGCACGGACGAGCACGGCTTCTGGCGGATCGCCCCCGGTGACGCCCCGTCCGCCCACCGGCGGCGCTACCGGGGCGACTCGCTGATCCTGGAACAGGAGTGGGACACCGCCGGGGGCACCGTCCGGGTGATCGACTTCATGCCGCCGCGCGGCACGGCGGCCCCACAGCTGATCCGGATCGTCGAGGGCGTGTCCGGCACCGTCCGGATGCGCTCGGCCCTGCGGATGCGGTTCTCGTACGGGCGCATCGTGCCCTGGGTGCACCGGGTCGAGCAGGCCGGAGGCGGCCACCGCACCGTCGCCGTGGCCGGGCCCGACTCGGTGTGGCTGGACGGCGAGTCCGAGACCTACGGCCGCGACCTGACCACCTACGCCGACTTCACCGTCACCGCCGGCGAGCGGATCGCCTTCGCGCTGACCTGGCAGGCCTCCCACCTCGGCGCCCCCGACCGGCCGGACGCCGAGCAGGCACTCGCCGCCACCGAGGAGTTCTGGCACGACTGGGCCGCCCAGTGCACCTACCAGGGCCCCTACCGCGAGGCGGTGATCCGCTCCCTGATCACCCTCAAGGGCCTCACCTACGCCCCCACCGGCGGCATCGTCGCCGCCCCCACCACCTCACTGCCCGAGGACATCGGCGGCGTCCGCAACTGGGACTACCGCTACACCTGGCTACGCGACGCCACCATCACGCTCTCCTCGCTGCTGCGCACCGGCTACCGCGACGAGGCCAAGGCCTGGCGCGAGTGGCTGCTGCGCGCCGTCGCCGGCGACCCGGAGAACCTCCAGATCATGTACGGCATCGCCGGCGAACGGGAGCTGGTGGAGACCGAACTCGACTGGCTGCCCGGCTACGAGGGCTCCCGCCCCGTCCGGATCGGCAACGGCGCCGCCGACCAGCTGCAACTCGACGTCTACGGCGAGGTCGTCGAGGCCCTGCACCTCGCCCAGCACACCGGCCTGGCCCGCAACGACCACGCCCACCTGCTGCAACTGCGGCTCATCTCCTGGCTGGAGGAGCACTGGCAGGAGCCGGACGAGGGCATCTGGGAGGTCCGCGGCCCGCGCCGGCACTTCGTCCACTCCAAGGTGATGGCCTGGGTCGCCGTCGACCGGACGGTCCAACTGCTGGAGCAGGCCGACTGCGAGGGACCGCTGGAGCGCTGGCGCGCCCTGCGCGACACCATCCACGAGGACGTCTGCACCCACGGCTACGACCCGGAGCGCAACACCTTCACCCAGTCCTACGGCTCGCGGGAACTCGACGCCTCGCTGCTGCTCATTCCCCAGGTCGGCTTCCTGCCGCCGGACGACAAGCGCGTCATCGGCACCGTCGAGGCGATCCAGCGCGAACTGTCCACCGAGGACGGCTTCGTGCTGCGCTACCCCACGAGCGGCGGGGTGGACGGCCTGCCGGGCGACGAAGGCGCCTTCCTGGCCTGCTCGTTCTGGCTGGCCGACGCCCTGGCGATGATCGGCCGGACGGACGAGGCGCACCAGCTGTTCGACAAGCTGCTGTCCATCCGCAACGACCTCGGGCTCCTGGCGGAGGAGTGGGACCCGCGGCTCAAGCGCCAGGTCGGCAACTTCCCGCAGGCCTTCAGCCACGTCCCGCTGATCGACACCGCACTGCGCCTCGGCCGGGGCTGCGCCGGTCCGAAATAATCGGCCACCCCCTTGTTGATGATGTGATCAAATGTGTAAGCACTGTGGCGCCTGACGCCACCGGGGAGGGACCGGTCTGACCATGTGGTCAGACCCCGCCATACAGGAGACGTACCATCAACACCGCCATTCGCCGGGCCGCGCGCGGAACCGTTCCCGTCGCCGTCACCGCATCCGTGCTCGCCGCCGGCCTGGCCGCCTGCGGCACCGTCGAGCAGCTGTCCGCCGCGCAGAAGGTGTCCAAGGCCTTCACCAAGGTCGGCGAGGGCAAGGCCGCCGGCCTCACGTTCTCCGTGGACGCCACTCCCGAGCAAATCATCGCCTTCGGTGCGGCCACCGGCGACAAGGTCGACCCGAAGAGCGCCGACGCCGTGTCCGGGCTGAACTTCTCCGTCGCGGTGTCCGCCGACAAGCCGCTGAAGGACCTCGACACCTTCAAGAACGCACAAAGCAACGGCGCCGACAAGGACCTGACGCTCGACAAGTCGGTGCGCCTGTCCTACGTGCTCTCCGACCGGAAGGGCACCGCGCTGCTGGAGTACCGCCAGGTCGACGCCAAGGCGTTCCTGCGGGCCGACGCCAAGGGCCTGGTGAAGCTGGTCGGCGAGGACCCGTCGCAGGTCGACGCCATCAGCAGCGACCTGCCCGCCGAACTGAAGCCGGTCAAGGACGTGCTGGCCGGCAAGTGGGTCTCCTTCGACCTGCAGAAGCTCGCCGACGACACCAAGAAGTTCGACGGCGCCAAGGCCACCCCGAGCACCCCGAGCGGACAGCCCTCGCTGGACCCGGAGTCCGCCAAGCAGCTGACCAACTCCCTCAAGGACGTGCTGTCCCGCACCGTCACCTTCGAGGACAAGGGCAAGAAGGACGGCGCCGAGCACATCTGGATGAGCGCCCCGGGCCGCCAGCTGGCCGACGAACTGCTGAAGGCCGTCAAGCCGCTGGCCGCCAAGTTCCCCCAGCAGTTCGGGAAGCTCCCCACCTCCGTCCCGAGCACCGTGCGCGAGGACAAGGTCGGCGCCGACCTCTACCTGAAGGACGGCAAGCTCTCCGCCGCCACCTTCGACCTCGCCCAGCTGGAGGCGAAGGCCGCACCGGGCGTCAACTTCCCGGTGAAGCTCGCCTTCAACCGGAACGCCCCGACCGTCGAGGCCCCCGCCGACGCCGTCACGCTGACCAGCGACGACATCCAGAGCACGATGCTCACCCTCCTCACCTCCGGCGCCACCAGCGGAGGCAAGGGCGGCACCGCCCCGGGCACCCCGGGCACCCCGGCGCTCACCCCCGGCAAGCCGCTGACCCCCGCCCAGGCCGAGGAGTTGAAGGCCCTCGGCCTGCCCCTGGCGCAGCAGGAGATGTTCAGCAAGCTCGGCATGGGCTACGAGGACATGAAGAGCCTCGCCCAGGAGGGCTGATCCCCGGCTCTCCCCCACGGGGGGGGGGGCGCCCCCCCGCCCCCCCCCCCCGGCCCCCCGCGCGGCCGCGAGACCCCGCTGAGACGCGCCCGCGCGCGCCC
>NZ_JBHWIO010000139.1:11469-13397 GCF_042732075.1 Kitasatospora sp. NPDC059812 | reverse complement strand
CACCCGGAAAACCCGGGTGCCCGCCCTTCGCGAGGCTGTGCCTAGCTGGCTGTGCCTACTTGGTTCCGCGCTTCGCGAGGCTGTGCCTACTTGGTTCCGCGCTTCGCGAGGCTGTGCCTACTTGGTTCCGCGCTTCGCGAGGAAGGCCTCGACCTCGTCCCGGATCTCCGGCGTGTCCAGCCCGCGCACGGTCATCGTGGTGCGGCGCCGCAGCACGTCGTCCGCCGTGTACGCCCACTCGCTGTCGGCCGCGTAGGCGACCTGCGCCCAGACGTCCGGGCCGTCCTCGTGGATCGGCCGGCCCAGCTCCGGGTTCTCGTCGATCATGCGGGCGATCTCGAAGGACAGCGTGCCGTAGTGGCTGGCCAGGTGCTTGGCCACCAGCGGCTCCATCCGGGAGCCCGGGTCGCGGTCGATCAGCAGCCGGTGCGCGACGGCGTTCGGCGCGCCGACACCCGGCAGCGGCACGGTCGCCGCGATCGGGGACATGTCCTCGCCGAGGCTGGTGCCGGGCACGTGCGCCAGCTTCTCCAGCACGGTGCGGCCGATGTGGCGGTAGGTGGTCCACTTGCCGCCGGCGACCGACAGCATGCCGCCCTTGCCCTCGGTGACGACCGTCTCGCGCTTGGCGGCGGCGGTGTCGCCCGGGCCGCCGGGCAGCACCCGCAGGCCGGCGAAGGAGTAGGTGATCAGGTCGCGGTCGAGGTGCTCGTCGCGGATGGCGTGCGCGGCCTCGCCCATGATCTGGTCGATGTCCGCCTCGGTGGCCCGGACGTCCTTCGGGTCGCCGGTGTACTCCTCGTCGGTGGTGCCGAGCAGGACGTGGTCCTCCCACGGGATGGCGAAGGAGACGCGGTACTTGTCGATCGGGATGGTCAGCGCGGCGCGCCACGGCGCCCGGCGCTTGACCACCACGTGGGCGCCCTTGGAGAGGCGGATCGACGGCGCGGCGCCGGCGTCCTCCATCTTGCGCAGGTGGTCCACCCACGGGCCGGTGGCGTTGAGCACCAGGCGGGCGTCGATGCCGAACTCGGTGCCGTCCAGGCGGTCGCGCAGCTCGGCGCCGGTGACCCGGCCGCCGGTGAAGCGCAGGCCGGTGACCTCGGCGTGGTTGAGCACCACGGCGCCGGCGTCGACGGCGGCGCGCACGGTCATCACGGCGACGCGCGAGTCGTTCATCTGGTGGTCGCCGTAGACGGCCACCGAGCGCAGGCCCTCGGTGCGCAGCGCGGGCACCTGCTGGGCGGCGTGCGCGGCGGTGGAGACCCGGCCCATGCCGTCGCGGAAGGCGGACAGCGCGGAGTACAGGAAGACGCCGGCGCCGAGCTTGGGCGCGCTGTGCGGGCCGCCCTTGTAGACCGGCACGAAGAAGGTCAGCGGGTTGACCAGGTGCGGCGCGACGTCGGTGGCGAGCGCGCGGCGCTCCTTGTGGTTCTCGGCGACGAGCTTGACCGCGCCGGTCTGCAGGTAGCGCAGACCACCGTGGACGAGCTTGGAGGAGGCGCTGGAGGTGGCGCCGGCGAAGTCGCCGCCGTCGACCATGGCGACCTTGAGTCCGGCCTGGGAGGCGGTCCAGGCGACGGCCGTGCCGAGGATGCCGCCCCCGATCACCAGCAGGTCGTAGGTGGCCTTGCCGAGCAGCTCACGGGTCTCGGCGCGGGAGGCGGTGCGGCCGGCGGTGCGCTCGGCGCCCAGGGTCGGGATGGTTGCCATGGTGGTTGTGTACGGCGCGCGGGTCAGGCGGCGCCGTTACTCCTCTCGTGTGCGGTGCGGCCTCTGCTGAGAGGCCGGTCGGCCCGGTGCGGCGGGCCGGTGAAACGCGGTGACACCCGCTGCCGGAACGGCGGGCGGGGGGGGGGCGGGGGGGGGGGGCGGCCGCCGGTGGGGCTGGGGTTGGCTTCTATTTATCACAACAACCACCGCCGCTC
>NZ_JBHWIO010000139.1:6045-11459 GCF_042732075.1 Kitasatospora sp. NPDC059812 | reverse complement strand
CCATTCGTGTGTGCGGGGGGCGGGCGGGGGGGGGGGGCCTTCTTCCCGGGGTTACACCGGGCGCCGGGGGGGGGGGGCGGGGGGGGGGGGGGGGCCCCCCCCCCCGGCTTGTCGGTCAGTCGGTCTCTTCTTCCTCCACCCACCCCATGGTGCGCTCCACGGCCTTGAGCCACTTCTTGTACTCGCGCTCGCGAGTGGCCTCGTCCATGCGCGGGGTCCATTCGGCGGCGCGGTGCCAGTTGGCCCGCAGGGTGTCGAGGTCGGTCCAGAAGCCGACGGCGAGCCCGGCCGCGTAGGCGGCGCCGAGGGCGGTGGTCTCGGCCACGTACGGGCGCTCGACCGGGGCGTCCAGGACGTCGGCGATGTTCTGCATGAGCAGGTTGTTGCTGGTCATGCCGCCGTCGACCTTGAGGGCGGTGAGCTCGACGCCGGAGTCCTTCTGCATGGCGTCGACGACCTCGCGGGTCTGCCAGGCGGTGGCCTCCAGGACGGCCCGGGCCAGGTGGCCCTTGGTGACGTACCGGGTCAGGCCGGCGATCACACCGCGGGCGTCGGAGCGCCAGTACGGGGCGAACAGGCCGGAGAAGGCCGGGACGAAGTAGGCGCCGCCGTTGTCCTCGACGGTGTTGGCGAGGGTCTCGATCTCGGCGGCGGTGGAGATGATGCCGAGCTGGTCGCGCAGCCACTGGACGAGCGAGCCGGTGACGGCGATCGAGCCTTCCAGGGCGTAGACCGGGGCCTGGTCGCCGATCCGGTAGCCGACGGTGGTCAGCAGGCCGTGGTACGAGTTGACGATCTTCTCGCCGGTGTTGAGCAGCAGGAAGGTGCCGGTGCCGTAGGTGGACTTGGCCTCGCCCTCGTCGAAGCAGGTCTGGCCGAACAGCGCGGCCTGCTGGTCGCCGAGCGCGGAGGCGACCGGGACGCCGGCCAGGTCGCCGACGGCCTCGCCGTAGACCTCGGCGGAGGAGCGGATCTCCGGCAGGACGGCCATCGGCACGCCGATCGACTCGGCGATCTTGTCGTCCCACTGCAGGGTGTGCAGGTTCATCAGCATGGTGCGGCTGGCGTTGGTGACGTCGGTGACGTGCTTGCCGCCGTTGACACCACCGGTGAGGTTCCAGATCACCCAGGTGTCCATGGTGCCGAACAGGATGTCGCCGGCCTCGGCGCGCTCGCGCAGGCCCTCGACGTTGTCCAGCAGCCAGCGGATCTTCGGACCGGCGAAGTAGCTGGCGAGCGGGAGGCCGGTCTCGCGGCGGAAGCGGTCCTGGCCGACGTTGCGGCCGAGCTCGCGGCAGAGGCCCTCGGTGCGGGTGTCCTGCCACACCAGCGCGTTGTGGACCGGCTCGCCGGTGTTCTTGTCCCACAGGACGGTGGTCTCGCGCTGGTTGGTGATGCCGATCGCGCGGATGTCGTCCTTGGTCAGGCCGGCCTTCTCCAGCGCGCCGCGGACGACCGACTGCACCCGGGTCCAGATCTCGGCGGCGTCGTGCTCGACGTAGCCGGGCTGCGGGAAGATCTGCCGGTGCTCCTGCTGGTCGACGGCGACGATCCGGCCGTCGGCGCCGAAGATGATGCAGCGGCTGGAGGTGGTGCCCTGGTCGATCGCGGCGATGTAGTTGCCAGTGGAGGTCATCAGAGGGTCCTCGGCTCAGGATTCGGGGGTTCGGGGTGGGTGGGCCCGACGTAGTGGTCGGTCCCCGTGCTCGGCGGGTTCGAACCCGGCCCTTTAGAACATCGCGTTGTACAGACCGCCGGCCAGCGCGCCGCCGATCAGCGGGCCGACGACCGGAACCCAGGCGTACGACCAGTCGGAGCCGCCCTTGTTCGGGATGGGCAGCAGCGAGTGCACGATGCGCGGGCCGAGGTCGCGGACCGGGTTGATCGCGTAGCCGGTGGGGCCGCCCAGCGAGAGGCCGATGCCGACGACCGTGAGGGCCACGATCAGGGTGCTGAGGCCGCCGGCGGCCAGACCGTCGTTCTTGCCGAGGGTGAGGATCGCCATGCAGAGGATGAAGGTGCCGATGACCTCGGTGACGACGTTCTGGATCGGGTTCCGGATCTCGGGCCCGGTCGAGAAGATGCCGAGGGTGGGCTCCTCGTTGGCCTGGAACTGGCCGAGGTAGGTGAGCCAGACCAGCACGGCGCCGATCATCGCGCCGAGGAACTGGGAGCCGAGGTAGAGCGGCACCTGGTTCCAGTCGCCGCTCTTGATGGCGAGCGCGATGGTGACGGCCGGGTTGAGGTGGGCGCCGGACTTCGGAGCCGAGATGTAGGCGGCGATCAGGACCGCGAAGCCCCAGCCGAAGGTGATCGCCAGCCAGCCGGCATTGAGGGCCTTCGACTTCTTGAGGGTCACGGCGGCGCAGACGCCGCCACCGAGAAGTATCAGGGCGGCGGTGCCGAGGGTTTCGCCGACGAAGACGTCGCCGTTGGAGAACGCGGACACAAAGACTCCCTTGTCCATATGGCCCGGAGGTGTGGGTGGGGGCGGCCGGCCGATCGTTGTGCGGGTGAGCGCATCGGGGGATTGATCTTCCCGGCCATCGTTCGACAATGTCGACCGTTATGCGGAAGCTTCCTCCCCTGGTTGCCCTCGCGTCAAGGCAGGGTTACGGAGCTGTGACCCTTCCCCCGAAGTTACCCAGCGGAGCGGGCCAAACCGGGGCAAAACGCCAAGGCGCGGACAGGCCGATGCCCGTCCGCGCCTCAGCGTGACGATGTGGCCGCCGGTGCGGCCCGGGGTTTCAGAAGCGCCCGGCGCCCAGATCGCGCGAGATCGCCCGTGCCGCGCTGCGCACCGAGGCCACCAGCGACGGCTTCACGAAGCCGTCCTCGCAGACCCGCTCCACCGGGCCGCTGATGCACACCGCGCCCACCGGGTTGCGTCGCCGGTCCTGGATCAGCGCGCCGATCGAGGCCACGCCCTCCCAGGTCTCCTCGATCGAGTCCGTCCAGCCGCGCTCACGGATCAGCGCGCACTCGGCGTCCACGTCGGCCGCCTCGGTCAGTGTCCGCAGGGTGTACGACTCGTACGGCCCGTCGCCCAACTCGCCGCGCGCGACCGGGTCGTAGGCCAGCAGCACCTTGCCCAGCGCGGTGCTGTGCAGCGGCTGCATCGAGCCGACCTCCAGCACCTGCCGGGTGTCGTCCGGCCGGAAGACGTGGTGCACGACCAGCACGCCCTGCTGGTGCAGCACCCCCAGGTAGACGGTCTCGCCGGCCGCCCGGGCCAGGTCGTCCGCCCAGACCAGCGCCCGTGCCCGCAGCTCGTGCACGTCCAGGTAGCTCTGCCCCAGCCGCAGCAGTTCGGCGCCCAGCTGGTACTTGCCGCTCTCCGGGTCCTGCTCGACGAACCCCTCCTGCTGGAGCGTGCGCAGGATGCCGTGCGCGGTGCCCTTGGCGAGTTCCAGCGCCGTCGCGACCTCGGACAGGCCCAGGCGGCGCTCACCGCCGGCCAGCAGGCGCAAGATCGCGGCGGCCCGGGAGAGCGACTGGATCGGGCCGGGCATGGGGACCTCCGCGCTGACAGGCGGTCGACATTGTCGACCGCAGTGGTAACGGGACGAGTCTGCCAGGCCGTCGCCGGTCCGTGCACCTTCCCCCTCGGTAACCCGCGCTCGGCCGTCCGTTAACCTCCGCCGCCCGCCGACCCGCCGCCTGCCGCCCGCCGTGCCGCCCACCCCCCGACGTCCCCTCACTCCCCGACGTCGCTCGAGCGCCCCCGTCGCACCGCGACCTCCGCCGCCAGCGCGGCGATCCCGTCCGGCCCCACCCGGCAGCAGCCGCCCACCAGCCGTGCGCCGCCCGCCAGCCAGCCGCCCACCCGGGCCGAGCGGAACGTCGGCTCGCCGCGCCAGTCCCGGCGCGCGGCGTCCCACTCCTCCCCGCTGTTCGGGTACACCACCACCGGCTTGCCGGTCACCTCGGCCGCCAGCGCCACCGCCCGGTCCGCGTCCTGCGGGGTGCAGCAGTTCACGCCCACCGCCAGCACCTCGTCCACCCCGGCCGCCAGCGCGAACGCCTCCGCCAGCGGCTGGCCCGCCCTGGTCCGGCCGCCCGCCACGCTGAACGACAGCCAGGCCGGCACGCCCAGCCCGCGCACCAGCTCCAGCAGCGCCCGCGCCTCGTCCGCGTCCGGCACCGTCTCCAGCGCCAGCACGTCGGGCCCGGCCGCCGCCAGCGCCTCCAGCCGCGGCCGGTGGAAGGCCACCAGCTCCGCGGTGCTCAGCCCGTACCGGCCCCGGTACTCCGAACCGTCCGCCAGCACCGCCCCGTACGGCCCCACCGACGCCGCGACCCAGCGCCGCCGCCCGCCCGGCTCGGCCCGCGCCGCCTCCCGGGCCAGCTCCACGCTGCGCGCCAGCAGCCGTGCGGCCTGGGCCCGGCCCACTCCGCGCCGGGCGAAGCCCTCGAAGCTCGCCTGGTAGCTCGCCGTGATGGCGACGTCGGCCCCGGCCGCGAAGTACGCCCGGTGCGCCGCCACCACCGCCTCCGGCGCGTCCGCCAGCAGCCGCGCCGACCACAGCTCGTCGAGGAGGTCGTGCCCGGCCGCCGCCAGCTGGTTCGACATCCCGCCGTCCAGCACCAGCGGACCGGCCGCCAGCGCCGCGGCGAAGTCCGGCGGGGGAGCAGTGGGCATGGGGCCTCCTCGGGCGCGGTCGTTCCTGTTCACAGCCTAGAAGCCGGGCATCCCCGCGGACCCGGAAAACCATTTGCCGCCGGGGAACGGAATCGCTACGTTGTGCTCAGCCAGAGAACGACAGCACCCCGTACGGCGGCGAGCGCGGAGAGGAGCCGGTGATGGAAACGGACGACCCGTCCACCCCGCCCCCGACCACGCCCGCGAGCGAGCAGGACGAGCAGGAGTGGCTCGCCGCCTACGACCCGCGCGCCTACGCCCCGATCGCCGTCACCGTCGACGTGGTCGCCCTGACCTTGCGCCACAGCGGCCTGCACGTCCTGCTCGTCCAGCGCGGCGCCCCGCCCTACCAGGGCTGCTGGGCCCTGCCCGGCGGCTTCCTGCGCGCCGGCGAGGAGAGCCTGGACGAGGCCGCCGCCCGCGAACTCGCCGAGGAGACCGGCCTGCTCGGCGGCTCCGAAGTCGAGGCCGCGCTCTGCCGCGTCCACCTCGAACAGCTCGGCACCTACGGCGCCCCCGAGCGAGACCCGCGCATGCACGTCGTCTCCGTCGCCTACCTCGCCTTCGCCCCCGACCTGCCCGACCCGCAGGCCGGTACGGACGCCGCAGCCGCCACCTGGCACCCCGTCGCCGACCTCGACCTGGGCACCCGGCCCGGCGGCCGACCCCGAGCCGGGGGGGGGGGGGGGGGGGGCGCCGCGGGGGGGGGGGTAGGGTGATGAGGCGGGCGGCGACGCACACAAACCCCCTCAGAGCACGAACATCACGGAGA
>NZ_JBHWIO010000139.1:0-6035 GCF_042732075.1 Kitasatospora sp. NPDC059812 | reverse complement strand
GCCGCGGAACTCGACCTGGGCCCCCGGCCCGGCGGCCGACCCCGAGCCGCCTGTGCGCCCGCCGACACCCACGGGGGTGGTGTCGGCGGGCCCACCGGCCAGTCCTCCCGCACGCTCGCCTTCGACCACGCGCGCATCCTCGCCGACGGCCTCGACCGCGTCCGGGCCAAACTCGAGTACAGCCCGCTCGCCACCGCCTTCCTGCCCTACGACTTCACCATCCCCGACCTGCGCGCCGTCTACGAGGCCGTCTGGGACGAGAAGCTCCACCCCGGCAACTTCCACCGCAAGGTCCTCTCCGTCCCCGGCTTCGTCGAGAGCACCGGCGCCACCACCGCCCGCGGCGGCGCCCGCGGCGGCCCCCGGGCCCGCACCTACCACGCCGGAGACGCCAGCCTCCTGCACCCCGCCCTGCTCCGCCCCACCCGCGACGGCGAACTCCGCTGACGGCCGCCACGCGCACCCGGCTACCATCCGGCCATGACCACTGACGACCCGACACGCGCGGTCAACCAGCCGTTCTCCCACTGCCACTTCTGCGGCACCTCCTACCCGGCCGGCACCGACCGCTGGCCCCGCACCTGCCCCGGCTGCGCCGAGATCAGCTACCGCAACCCGCTGCCCGTCGTGGTCACCCTCCTCCCGGTCACCCGCCCCGACGCCGACCCCACCCTCGTCGTCATCCGCCGCACCATCGAGCCCGGCTACGGCCAACTCGCCTTCCCCGGCGGCTACGTGGACTACGGCGAGAGCTGGCAGCAGGCGTGCGTGCGCGAACTGTGCGAGGAGACCGGCATCCTGGCCGACGCCGCCGACATCACCCTGGTCGCCACCGACTCCGACGCCAGGGGCGGCTTCCTCTGCCTCTTCGGCCTGCTCCCGGCCCGTCCGCTCGCCGAACTCCCGCCCTCGCGCCCCACCGACGAGACCGACGGCTGGCAGCTCGCCGCCCCCGACACCCCGCTCGCCTTCCCCTTCCACACCCGGGTCTCCCGCTCCTGGTTCGGCGGCGAGTTCAGCGGTGAGTCCAGCGGCGGAATCTCCGGCCGCTGACCGGCCTGGCACCCACCGGGCGGACCCTGGCGCAGCGGCCGCTCACATGGCATGGTCTGCACCGACAGCCCAACCGGACGGGCCTGCCACAAGCACTCCCGTCCCCACCACCGGCCGGGAGACCACCACCGTGAGCACCCCACCCCAGGACCAGCCGCTCTGGCGCCCCAACCCCGCTCGCGCCGCAGCCACCAGCCTGGTGGCCTTCCAGGCCTGGGCCGCCGAACACCACGGCGCCCCGGCCGCCCCGCTCGCCCCGGCCGCCGACGACCAGCAGGCCGCCCAGCGCTACGCCGACCTGCACGCCTGGTCCACCGCCGACCTCGACCGCTTCTGGACCGCGATCACCCAGTGGTTCGACGTCCGCTTCACCCAGGCCCCCGAGGCCGTCCTCGCCGACCCCGCCATGCCCGGCGCCCGCTGGTTCCCCGGCGCCCGCCTCAACTACGCCGAACACGCCCTGCGCGCCGCCGAGGACCCGGCCAACGCCGACCGCCCGGCCGTCCTGCACCTCGACGAGACCACCGAACAGCCGGCCGTCCTCACCTGGTCCGAACTGCGCCGCCAGGTCGGCTCGTTGGCCGCCGCCCTGCGCGCCCGGGGCATCGGCCCCGGCGACCGCGTCAGCGCCTACCTGCCCAACATCCCGCAGGCCGCCGTCGCCCTCCTCGCCACCGCCGCGGTCGGCGCGATCTGGACCAGCTGCGCCCCCGACTTCGGCGCCCGCAGCGTCCTGGACCGCCTCCAGCAGATCGAACCCGCCGTCCTCTTCGCCGTCGACGGCTACCACTACGGCGGCAAGGACCACGACCGCACCGAGGTCGTCGCCGAACTGCGCCGCGAACTCCCCACCCTGCGCACCGTCGTCCACGTCCCGCTGCTCGGCGCCCCCGCCCCCGAGGGCGCCCTGCACTGGGACGACCTGGTCGCCGACGACGTCGAGCCGGTCTACGAGGCCGTCCCCTTCGACCACCCGCTCTGGGTGCTCTACTCCTCCGGCACCACCGGCCTGCCCAAGGCCATCGTCCAGAGCCAGGGCGGCATCCTGCTCGAACACCTCAAGCAGGCCGGCCTCCACCTCGACCTCGGCCCCCGGGACCGCTTCCTCTGGTACACCTCCACCGGCTGGATGATGTGGAACTTCCTGCTGGCCGGCCTCCTGGTCGGGGCCACGATCGTCACCTACGACGGCAGCCCCGGCCACCCCGACACCGGCGCGCTCTGGTCGGTCGCCGCCCGCACCCGCGCCACCGTCCTCGGCACCTCCGCCGCCTACGTGATCGCCAGCCGCAAGGCCGAGCTGCACCCCGGCCGCGACCTCGACCTCTCCGCCGTCCGCTGCATCGGCACCACCGGCTCCCCGCTCCCGCCCGACGGCTTCCGCTGGATCTACGAGGAGGTCAAGGAGGACGTCTGGCTCGCCTCCGTCAGCGGCGGCACCGACGTCTGCTCCTGCTTCGTCGGCGGCGTCCCCACCCTGCCCGTCCACCTCGGCGAGATCCAGGCACCCTGCCTCGGCGCCGCCGTCGAGTCCTGGGACGTCCAGGGCCACCCGCACACCGACACCGTCGGCGAACTCGTCGTCACCAAGCCCATCCCGTCCATGCCCACCGGTTTCTGGAACGACCCCGAGGGCACCCGGTACCACGACAGCTACTTCGACATGTACCCCGGCGTCTGGCGCCACGGCGACTGGATCACCGTCACCTCCCGCGGCACCGTCGTCATCCACGGCCGCTCCGACTCCACACTCAACCGCCAGGGCGTCCGGATGGGCTCCTCGGACATCTACGAGGTCGTCGAACGCCTCCCCGAGATCGCCGAATCCCTGGTCATCGGCCTGGAGGAGCCCGACGGCGGCTACTGGATGCCGCTGTTCGTCGTCCTCGCCCCCGGTGCCGAGCTCGACGAGGGGCTGATCGGCCGCATCCGCACCTCGCTGCGCACCCAACTCTCCCCGCGCCACGTCCCCGACGAGGTCATCGCGGTGCGCGGCCTCCCGCACACCCTCACCGGCAAGCGCATCGAGGTCCCGGTCAAGCGGATCCTCTCCGGCACCCCGCTGGAGCAGGCCGTCAACCCCGGCTCCGTCGACGACATCGACCACCTGCGCTTCTTCGAGCAGCTCCGCCGCGATCGGCAGGCCCGAGCCTGACCGGACACGCCGAAGGGGGGCTCCCACCGACCCGGTGGGAGCCCCCCTTCCTGCTGTTCGCCTGTCCTACTCGCCCGACAGCACCTGCTGCGCGGCGGCCCGCGCCTCCTCGGCGCTGTCCGTCGCCCGGGCCGCCTCGGCCGCCCGGCGGCACTGCGCCAGCGTGTACTTGGCCAGCGTCGAGCGCACGTAGGGGATCGAGGCCGAGCCCATCGAGAGGCTGGTGACGCCCA
Source organism: Kitasatospora sp. NPDC059812 (assembly GCF_042732075.1). Classification (NCBI taxonomy): domain Bacteria; kingdom Bacillati; phylum Actinomycetota; class Actinomycetes; order Kitasatosporales; family Streptomycetaceae; genus Kitasatospora; species Kitasatospora sp. NPDC059812. The sequence continues at coordinate 2,594 of NZ_JBHWIO010000139.1, read as the reverse complement.
GACCGGTCAGCACCACGGCCAGCAGCGGGTCGGCGGCCGCCTCACCGCAGACGCCGCAGCTCTTGCCGGTCGCCTGCGCCGCCTCGGCGGCCGCGGCGATCAGGTCCAGCAGCGCCGGCTGCCACGGGTCCTGCAGCCGGGCCAGCGCGCCCACCTGACGGTCGGCGGCGAAGGTGTACTGCGCGAGGTCGTTGGTCCCCAGCGACAGGAACTCGACCTCCTGGAGGATCGACCGGGCCCGCAGCGCGGCCGACGGGATCTCCACCATCGCGCCGAACTTGGCCTCCAGCCCCGCCTCGCGGCACGCCTGGGCGAAGTCCTTGGCGTCCTTGCGGTCGGCCACCATCGGGGCCATCACCTCAAGGTGCACCGGCAGGCCCTCGGCGGCCCTGGCCAGCGCCCGCAGCTGCGTCCGCAGCACCTCCGGGTGCTCCAGCAGGGTGCGCAGACCGCGCACACCGAGCGCCGGGTTCGGCTCGTCGGCGGGGGTGAGGAAGTCCAGCGGCTTGTCCGCGCCCGCGTCCAGCGCCCGGACCACGACCCGGCCCTCCGGGAACGCCTCCAGCACCTTGCGATACGCCTCGACCTGCTTCTCCTCGGTGGGCGCCTTCGCGGAGTCGTCCAGGAAGAGGAACTCGGTCCGGAACAGGCCGACGCCCTCGGCGCCGTTCTCCAGTGCGGCCGGCACGTCCGCCGGGCCGCCCACGTTGGCCAGCAGCGGCACGCGGTGGCCGTCCGAGGTCTGCCCCGGGCCGGAGGACGCGGCCAGCGCGGCCTTGCGCTGGGCGGCGACCGCCCGCAGCTCGTCCTGCTTCTCCTGCGAGGGCTCCAGCAGCACGTCACCGGAGCTGCCGTCCACGGCGACGACGGTGCCCTCGGCGACGTCCGTCGCAGCGGGCAGCGCGACCACGGCCGGCACGCCCAACGCCCGCGCCAGGATGGCGCTGTGGCTGGTCGGCCCGCCCTCCTCGGTCACGAAGCCGAGCACCAGCGTCGGGTCGAGCAGCGCGGTGTCGGCCGGCGCCAGGTCCCGCGCGAACAGCACGTACGGCTCGTCGCTGTCCGGCACGCCCGGCATCGGCACGCCCAGCAGCCGGGCCACGATGCGGTTGCGGACGTCGTCCAGGTCGGCGACCCGCCCGGCCAGGTAGTCGCCGGCGGAGGCGAGCAGCGCCCGGTAGGCGGCGAAGGCGTCGTACACACCGCGCTCGGCGCTGCTGCCGACGGCGATCCGGCGGGACACGTCGGCCATCAGCTCCGGGTCCTGCGCCATCAGCGCCTGGGCCTCCAGGACGGCCTGCGCCTCGCCACCGGCCAGGTTGCCACGGGCGATCAGGTCCGCGGCGACCGCCTCGACGGCGGCCTGGGCGCGGGCCTGCTCGCGCGGGGCGTCCTCGGTCGGGATCTGGGTGGCCGGGGGCTCCAGCACCGCCGTCCCCATGTGCCGCACCTGGCCGATCGCGACCCCGTGGCTGACACCCACGCCGCGCAGCGTCTTCTTCATGTCACCTGTCTCCGCTGAGAGGAGCGGCCCCGCCGGGAACCGCTGTGTGCCGGGCCGCCCCGACAACTCCTGCGGGGCGGGTGTGTGCAAAGTAAGAGGTCAGTTCCAGCTGAACAGGGCCTCGCCGGAGACGGCCTCGCCGTCCTCCCGCAGGCCGCCGAGCGAGTCGGCGTTCGCCTCCAGCGCCACGATCGGCGAGATGGGCGACTTGCCCGCGGCCTCGACGGCGGCCGGGTCCCACTTGATGACGGCCTGACCGCGGGTCACCGTGTCGCCCTTGTTGACCAGCAGCTCGAAGCCCTCGCCGTTCAGCTGCACGGTGTCGATCCCCAGGTGGGTCAGTACACCGTGGCCCTCGGCGTCCACCACGACGAACGCGTGCGGGTGCATGGAGACGACGACGCCGTCCACCGGAGCGACCGCCTCGGTCGGCCGGCGCTCCGGGTCGATCGCGGTGCCGGGGCCGACCATCGCGCCGGAGAACACCGGGTCGGGCACGCCGGCGAGCCCGACGACCTTGCCGGTCAGCGGCGACGTCACAGTGGTCATGGTTGTGCCTCCCAAGTGAGTGGTACAGCGAGCGGCCGCGAGCAGCGGCAGGACGATCGACTGAAGCCTAAATCATGTCAACTTCGGACATCTGCTGACATTCCCGGGCGAAGACCCACGCCCAGCCCGGCCCGTCGTCCGGCGGCTCACCGACCGTTTAGTGGTCTAGTCCTCTTAGTCGATGCGCCGCACTCTACAGGCATCTTGGCGAATCGGGACCATTGCTGTATATGCTCGCGAGAGCAACAAATCATGCCGCCGACCGGGTGACACCGGGAGCGCCTCGATTCGCACTCCGGCGGGCGACCCGCTATGGTTGGGCGAGTCGCCGCGACTTGGCGGTTAACACCAGATTTCAGATGCGAAAACCTCCGGTAAACGGGGCGGAAAACATCTGGTAAGCTGGGAACACGAAAGAACGAAGCGCCCGGAGGGCCCGCTGGAATGCGGTCCGAAGGAAGTGTCCGTTCCTTGAGAACTCAACAGCGTGCCAAAAGTCAACGCCAGATATGTTGACATCCCCGGCCTCAGATTCTTCTGG
>NZ_JBHWIO010000138.1:10455-13936 GCF_042732075.1 Kitasatospora sp. NPDC059812 | reverse complement strand
CGCTTAACGTGTATTATTACAGCGGGGGCGTGGCCCGGGGCTTGGGTCGCGCGCCGGCGCGGGGGGGGGGCCCCCCCCGCCGCCCACGCCGGAGGGCCCACGATCATCGGATCGTGGGCCCTTCACCGTTTCTCGGCGAATGTTTCACGTGAAACAGCGGCCGGTTCCATGGCACTCTGGGCGGGTGGCGATCACCGAGAACGGCAGCACCCACCAGTCCGCACACCGTGCCACGCTTCTCGGTCTGCTCCGCGGCCGGGACTTCCGGCGGCTGCTGACCGCCCGGGTGCTCTCCCAGCTCTCGGACGGCGTCTTCCAGGTCTCGCTCGCCGCCTACGTCGTGTTCTCCCCGGAGAAGCAGTCCTCCCCCGCCGACATCGCCTCGGTGCTGGCCGTGATGCTGCTGCCGTTCTCGGTGATCGGCCCGTTCGCCGGGGTGCTGCTGGACCGCTGGCGCCGCCGCCAGGTGCTCTACTACGGCAACCTGGCCCGCTTCGGGCTCGGCCTCGTCACCGGCGCCCTGCTCCTGGCGGAGGCGCCGACCTGGCTGTTCTTCGCCTCGGCGCTGCTGGTCACCGCGCTCAACCGGTTCATCCTGGCCGGCCTGTCCGCCGCCCTGCCCCGGGTGGTCGAGCAGGACCAGCTGGTCACCGCCAACGCGCTCTCCCCCACGCTGGGAACGGTCGCCGCCGCCTCCGGCGGAGGGGTCGGCTTCCTGCTGCACCAGGTGATGACCCCCGGACCGAAGGCCGACGCCGCGCTGGTCACGGTGGCCGCGCTGCTCTACCTGTCGGCCGCACTGGCCGCCCGCCGGATGGACCGCGACCTGCTCGGCCCGGAGAAGCACGGCGACCGCCCGGCGCTCGGCCAGGCGCTGGTCCGGGCCGCCGTCGAACTCGGCGCCGCCGTGCGCCACTTGGTGCGGGACTGCCGGCCCGCCGTGCACGCGCTGGCCGCCGTCACCGCGGCCCGGTTCTGCTACGGCGTGCTGATCGTGGTCGTGGTGATGCTCGCCCGGTACACCTTCAACGACCCGTCCGACAGCGCGGCCGGACTGGTCACGCTCGGCCAGGCGGTCGGCCTGTCCGCCGCCGGGTTTTTCGTCGCCGCACTGGTCAGCCCCTGGTGCACCCGGCGGCTCGGCCTGGCCGGCTGGCTGACGGTCTGCCTGGCGGCCCCGGTGGTCTTCGTCCCGGCGCTCGGCCTGAGCTTCACCCTGCTGCCCTGCCTGCTCGCGGCGCTGCTGCTCGGGGTGGTCACCCAGGGCACCAAGATCTGCGCCGACACCGTGGTCCAGGAGTCGGTCGAGGACGAGTTCCGCGGCCGGGTCTTCGCGATCTACGACGTGCTGTTCAACGTCGCCTTCGTGACCGCTGCCCTGGTCACGGCGCTGGTGCTGCCGCTCTCCGGCCGCTCGGTCGTGGTGGTGGTCGGGGTCGCCGCGGTGTACGGGCTCTCGGCGCTCCTCTACCTGCGCTCCGCCCGGCGGTACGGGCCGCTCCCCGGCGACCGGGCCTCCTGAAGGCCCTCGGCCCCTCGGAACGGTGGCGTCCGACCGAGTCGCTAAGGTACGTCAGACCTGTCGGAGCGACAGCACTCGGCCTCGGGGGACGAACTGATGAGCACACCGCCCGGCCCGTACGGGCCACCTCCGCCGTACGGGCCGCCCCCGCAGCCGGCCCCGCCGTACGGGCAGGTGCCGTACATCCCGTCGCAGCCCCAGCCCGCACCGCCCGGCTTCGGACCGCCGCAGCCCGGACCACCCCAGCCCGCACCGCCCCAGCCCGCACCGCCCGGCTTCGGACCGCCCCCGGCCTACGGCCAGCAGCCGCCCGGCTACGGCGCCCAGCCGCCGTACGGCCAGCAGCCGCCCGCCGGTCCGTACGGCTACCCGCCGCCCGCCTCCGCCGCCGAGGCGCCCTCCGCGAAGCGCGGCGTCAAGGCGAAGCTGCGGATCGTCGGCCTGGTCGGCGGCTGCCTCGCGCTGGCCGTCGGCTACTTCGCCAGCGGCCCGAGCGTCAGCAGCGCCAAGCCCGGCGACTGCGTCCGGGTGAGCGGCACCCGCGATGTCGAGATCGTCAAGTGCACTGACGCCAAAGCGAATTACCGAGTCCTGTCGACGTTCGGCGACACCACCGACGTGAACCGCTGCCGGCAGACGCCGCAGACCACCAGCGCCGTCTCGGGCAAGAGCGGACGCCGCTGGAACAAGAAGCGGTACGTGCTCTGCCTCGGCCCGATGACCCCGGCCGGCGCCCCGCTGCCGGGGAAGGCCTGACCTCTCCACCACCACCGCATCCCCGGGGGACCTCTTGTCCGTTCCGCCGCCCCAGCTGCCGTACGGCGCCCCGTCGCCCGACGACGGCAACCCGTACGTCACCGGCAACCCCTACGGCCGGCCGACCCCGCCCCCGCCGCCGGGCCCGCCGCCCGGCTACGGCTACCCGGCCGCCCCGCCACCACCCGACCAGCCGTACGGCTACCCCCCGCAGCCCGCGCCCGGCTACGGGTACGGGTACCCGCCACCGGCGCCACAGGACGGGCCCGCCTGCCGCTTCTGCGGCGGCTTCCCGGCCGTGGACGCCACCGTCCGCGGCCACCAGGGCCTGGTCCTGGCCTACCGGATGCTGCGGATGCCGGGCCCGTTCTGCCGCACCTGCGGGACGGCGACGGTGCGCGACCTGTCCGCCCGCACCCTGGTCCAGGGCTGGTGGAGCCCGGCGTCGGTGCTGCTGGCGCCGATCACCCTGCTGCTGAACCTCGCCGCCAACGGCAAGGTCAAGCGGCTGCCGCCGCCCGTCCCGGGCAGCCACGGCCCCCAGCTCGACCCCGGCGTCCCGCTGGGCCGGCGGCCGCACGCGCTGATGCTGCTGCTGCCGCTCTCGGTGGTCGTCACGCTGGTCCTGGCCGCCACCGGGGTGCTCGGCCCGAAGAAGGACGACCCGGTCGCGCCGATCGCGATACCGACGGTGACGGTGCCCCCGGTGACCACCTTCTCGCCGCCGCCGACCTACACGCCGCGGCCGTTCCCCTCGCCGACGTTCAGCATGCCGCCGGTGCCCACCATCACGCTGCCGCCGCCGACCGCCCCCAGCACCGCTGCCGACAGCATCGACCGGGCCAACCCCGGCGACTGCCTGCGCAACGAGAACGGCACCGGCGCGACCCACGACGCCAACCCGAAGATCACCATGCTGCCCTGCGGCGACTCCCGCGCCCAGTACAAGGTGGTCTTCAAGTACCTGGCCACCTCCGACGAGAAGGTCTGCGAGAAGCAGCCGAAGTCGGACAGCACCTACACCCGCACCTACTCCAACCTGCCGGCCCTCAACTACGTGCTCTGCCTGCAGAGCCTCCACGGCTGACCCGGCACGCCCGAGGGGTGGGGGGGGGGGGGGGGGGGGGTGGGGGGGGGGGGGGAGGAGGCGGAGAGGGAGTAGACAAAAGAAGAAAAACGACACAAAAACAAACCAAAAGAAAA
>NZ_JBHWIO010000138.1:0-10445 GCF_042732075.1 Kitasatospora sp. NPDC059812 | reverse complement strand
GCCCCCCCCCACCCGCTTCGCACGCCGCGCGGCCCCCCCCCCCCGGCCCGGCCGGGGGGGGGGGGGGCCCCCGCCCCCCCCCCCCCCCACCCCTCGCAGCACCTCTCAGCCCTGCTGCTCGGCCCACCAGGCCCGCAGCGCGGCCACCGCCGCGTCGTGCTCCAGCGGGCCGTGCTCCAGCCGGAGTTCGAGCATGTGCTTGTACGCCTTGCCGACCTGCGGGCCGGGCTTGAGCCCGAGCAGCTCCATGATCTGGTTGCCGTCCAGCGCCGGGCGGACGGCGTCCAGCTCCTCCTGGGCCTTCAGCTCGGTGATCCGCTGCTCCAGGCCGTCGTAGGTGCGCGACAGCGCCGCCGCCTTCTTGCGGTTGCGGGTGGTGCAGTCGGAGCGGGTGAGCTTGTGCAGGCGCTCCAGCAGCGGTCCGGCGTCGGTGACGTAGCGGCGCACCGCGGAGTCCGTCCACTCGCCGCCGCCGTAGCCGTGGAAGCGCAGGTGCAGCTCGACCAGCTGCGAGACGTCCTCGGTGAGCTCCTTGGAGTACTTGAGCTCGCGCATCCGCTTGCGGGTCATCTTGGCGCCGACCACCTCGTGGTGGTGGAAGGAGACCCGGCCGTCCGACTCGAAGCGGCGGGTGCGCGGCTTGCCGATGTCGTGCAGCAGCGCGGCCAGCCGCAGGGTGAGGTCCGGGCCGTCCTGCTCCAGGTCGACGGCCTGTTCCAGGACGGTCAGCGAGTGCTCGTAGACGTCCTTGTGCCGGTGGTGCTCGTCGCGCTCCAGCCGCAGTGCGGGCAGCTCGGGCAGCACGTGGTCGGCCAGGCCGGTGTCGACCAGCAGCCGCAGGCCCTTCACCGGGTGCTTGGCCAGCAGCAGCTTGTTCAGCTCGGCCTGGACGCGCTCGGCGGACACGATGGTGATCCGCTCGGCCATCGCGGTCATCGCGGCGACGACCTCGGGGGCCGGCTCGAAGTCGAGCTGGGCGGCGAAGCGGGCGGCGCGCATCATCCGCAGCGGGTCGTCGGAGAAGGACTCCTCGGGGGTCGCGGGGGTGCGCAGCACCCGGGCCTCCAGGTCGTCCAGGCCGTGGTGCGGGTCGACGAAGCCGCGGCCGGGCAGGTCGACGGCCATCGCGTTGACGGTGAAGTCCCGGCGGACCAGGTCCTGCTCGATGGTGTCGCCGTAGGTGACCTCGGGCTTGCGGGAGGTCCGGTCGTACGCCTCGGAGCGGTAGGTGGTGATCTCGATCAGGAAGGAGCCCTCGGGGGTGTCCTTGCGGGCGCCGACCGTGCCGAAGGCGATGCCGACGTCCCAGACCGCGTCCGCCCAGCCCTTGACCAGCCTGAGCACCTGCTGCGGGCGGGCGTCGGTGGTGAAGTCCAGGTCGTTGCCGAGCCGGCCGAGCAGGGCGTCCCGCACCGAGCCGCCGACCAGGGCCAGCCGGTGGCCGGCCGCCTCGAACCGACGGGCGATCTCGTCGGCCACCGGCGACACCCGCAGCAGCTCTTGCAGCCCCAGGGTCTGGGCCTCGCTCAGGCCTGGGACGGCCTGGACGGCGGTGCTGGAACGGTCGAGGTGCGCGGTGGACTCATTGGCAGTGGACACGGCTCACAAGAGTACGTGGCCCGACAGGTCAACCGCCCGCGCGTTTTGGGCGTCTCACCCCAAGGCCCGCGACACTGCACCGCGGGCTGCATCGTTACCATGCCGGTGGACGAGTCTCGGGCACCGGACAGGGGATGCGGTGTCGCGTGCCGCCGTGGCCGGCGGAGCTCCCGCGGCACCAGCGCGGCGAACTGCGTCGAGCGAAGAACGTCAAGCGAACAGCATCAGCAGCGAGCGATCGAGAACGGCGAGGGCGGAACGAGTGAGTGAGCCGGCACGGCACTCGGGCCTGGGGGCGGACCGACGGCCCGGAAGGACCCAACGCCCCGTCGAAGGGCACGGCACGGGGCGGCGCGCGGGGCAGGCGGCCCGCCGCCTCGCCGCCGCCTGCGGGGCCGCCCTGGCCCTGTTCTCAGCGGTCGCCCCGGCCGCGGCGCTACCCGCCGGGGGCGGCATCCGGCCGACCACCGACAACGGCGTCTCGGCCGAGTACCCGGTGGAGATGACCATCGAGACGGTGGCACCGCAGGTGGCCAGCCCGAACGGCATCGTGAAGATCACCGGGCACGTCACCAACACCGGCAAGGCCGCGGTCAAGAACGCCCACGCGGCCGTCCGCAAGCCGCTGTCCAGCAAGCCGCTGCAGCGGCGCAGCGACCTGTCCCTGGTGACCACCCGCAGCGGCCCGACCAACTCCGACGGCGTGGAGCTGGACAGCCCGCAGTACGCCCTGCCGGAGCTGGGCCCGGGCCAGAACCAGCCCTACACCCTGAGCGTCTCGGTGAGCGACCTCGGGCTGTCCGACAGCGGCGTCTACGAGCTCGCGGTGGACGCCTGGGGCTCGACCGCCGACAACCAGCGCGACCGACCGCTGGGCATCGCCCGGACCTTCCTGCCGTACAACCCGGGCGGCGCCGAGGCACAGCCCAGCAAGGTCACCACGCTCTGGCCGCTGGTGCACGCGCCGGTGCTGGCCGCGCAGACCTACTCCGACAACGACCAGCCCGTCCCCGTCCTGCGCGACGACAGCCTGACCGCCGAGTTCTCCCCGGGCGGCCGGCTGTACGAGCTGGTCGACACCGGGGCCAAGATGACCGGGCTGACCTGGGTGGTCGACCCGGACCTGCTGGACACCGCGTTCGCGATGACCAGGCCGTACCGGGTGCAGAAGCCGGGCCAGGACGTCGGCAAGCCCGCCAAGGACGACAACACCGTCCCCGGCACCGGCCAGGCCGCCGCCACGGCCTGGCTGGACAAGCTGCGGGCCGCCGTCGCCAAGCCGGGCGGCCAAGTGGTGTCCCTGCCCTACGCCGACCCGGACCTCGCCTCGATCGCGCACAACGGCGCCGACCTGACCGGGATGGGCACCGCCCTGGGCAAGGCGGCCACCGCCGGCCGGCTCACCGTCGAGGGGCGGCTGTCCGTCGACACCCGCTCGGACGTGGCCTGGCCGTACCAGGGCTACCTCGACCAGCAGATCGCGGGCATCGCCCAGCAGGCCGGCGACGGCCTGGTCCTGGTCAACGGCGCGAGCATGCCGGAGCCGGACGCGATGAACTACACCCCGACCGCGGTGCGCCCGATCGGCAGCGGGCAGAACGCGGTGGTCGCCGACGAGACCGTCTCCTCGCTGTTCCAGACCGACCTCGCCACCCCGCAGGCACAGACCAAGGCGAACCAGCGCTTCCTCGCCGAGACCTACACGATCACCCACGAGCAGCCGCAGAACCAGCGCGGCCTGCTGGTGATGCCGCCGCGCGACCTGACCGCGAGCACCGCCAAGGTGCTGGCGGACGCCCTGCAGACGGCCTCCGACAACAAGTGGCTCGCCCCGGTCAAGCTGGACACCCTGGCCCAGGCCTCGCCCGACCAGAAGGCCAACACCGCCGTCCCGGCGGCCGCCGACTACCCGGCCCAGGTCCGCGCCTCGGAGCTGTCCGCGGCCGAGCTGAGCAGCACCGACGAGATCCAGCAGAACCTGGACACGCTGATGCGGGTGCTCACCCTGCCGCAGCGGGTGCGCGGCCCGTTCAGCGCCGCGATGGTCCGCTCGCTGTCCACCGCGTGGCGCACCGACGCGGCGGCCGGCAGCACCTACCGCGCGGACGTCGCCAAGTACCTGGACGAACTGACCGGGGCCGTCCGGGTGCCGAAGAAGAACGTCGTCACCTTCGCCGGCAACACCGGTCTGCTCCCGGTCAGCGTCCGCAACGACCTCACCCAGACCGTCACCAACCTCAAGCTGGTGCTCACCTCGCCGCAGCCGAACCGGCTGCGGGTGGGCAAGGAGGAGGAACTGGTCATCCCCGCCTCCCAGAGCGTCACCCTCCGGTTCAACGCCGAGGCGCACAACAACGGCCCGGTCAACATGACCGCCCAGCTCTGGACCACCGGCCCCAACCCGCAGAAGTACGGCGCACCGCAGCAGTTCAGGGTGGACGTCACCTCGGTGACCAACGGCGTGCTGTACGTCTTCGCGGCCGGCGCCGCCCTGCTGCTGCTGGCCGCGCTGCGCTTCGTGCGCCAGCGCAAGCGGCGGGCCGGGCAGCCGCACACCGACGGCGACCAGCCGGTCGACGGCCCGGCGGCGGACGGCGCACCGGCCCCGGCGGCGGACGAGGCCCGGGACGGGGCGCGGGACGCGGGCGGGGACGCGAGCGGGGAGAAGCCCGACGGCGAGACCGGGGGCGGTGCCGGCGAACCCTCCGGGAACGGCCCCGGCGGCGGCCCCGAAGACGGCTCCGGCGGCGGATCCGCCGAGGCCGGCCCCGCGCAGACACCGCGCGGCAGCAACGCGGATGGCCGGGATCGGACCGCCAGTGATGAGAAGGTTGGTCCTTGATACCGCCGACCCCCCGCAACGCCGGGCCGGCCTCCCCCACGACAGCGAAGAGGTGACATGACCGGGCGCAGCGAGGAGCGGCCGCCGGGCCGCGGTGAGAACCGGCCGGGCGCCGAGTCGCCGTCCGGCGACTGGTACGTGGCCGACACCTACGCCCAGGACCCGTACGCGGCCGACGCGTACGGGAACCCGCAGGCCGGCCAGGACCCGTACGGTCTGCGGGCCGACCGGCCCGCGGCGCCTCAGCCGCCGGCCACCGCGTACGACGTGCCGCCGCAGCTGCCGCCGCAGGGCGGCGGCTACCCGACGCCGGTGCCGCCGGCGCAGTACTCGGCGCCGACGCCGTTCGCGGCCCCGGTGCCGCCCGTGCAGCCCGGCTGGGACACCCCGGTGCAGGCCGCCTGGCAGGAGGCCCCGGCCCCGGCCGGCGGCGGCCAGTGGGGCGGCCAGGAGCAGCCCCGGCCGCAGTGGGAGCCGGGCCCGGCGCACTCGACCTGGGACAGCGAGACCACCGAGTACGTCGGGGTGGACGCGCTGTTCGGCGGCCACCAGGAGCAGGCGGCGGCCCAGCCGCCGGTGCCCCCGCCCGCCCCGGTGCACCCGATGGCACCGCCGGTCGCGCCCCCGCCCCCCGCTGCCGCCGCGCCGTACCCGCCGGTGGGCGGCTACCCGGGGCAGCAGCAGTACGCCGGCCCGGACGGGCACCGCCCCTTCGTCCCCCCGATCGAGTTCGACCCGCCGCTCTCCGAGGACGAGGCCACCATGCAGGTGGCCGCCGTGGCGGTGCCGCCGGCGGTGGAGCCGCTGGCGGACCTCGTCGCCGAGGAGCGCGCCGCACAGCCGGCGCCCGCGGCCGAGCCCGCCCCGGCGGCCGGCGGCGGCGGCAAGGTCGCGAGCCTGCTGAACTCCAGCGCGATCATGGCGGCCGGCACGCTGGTCTCCCGCGGCACCGGCTTCGTCCGGACCATGGTGATCACCGCCGCCATCGGCGTCGCCGCCATGGGCGACTCGTACAACGCCGCCTACACCCTGCCGACCCTGCTGTACATCCTGATCGGCGGCGGCGCGCTGAACGCCGTCTTCGTGCCGCAGCTGGTGCGCAGCATGAAGAACGACGAGGACGGCGGCACCGCGTACGCCAACCGGCTGCTCACCCTGGTGATGGTCGGGCTCGGCGGCGTGGTGTTCCTCGCGGTGCTCGGGGCACCGCTGCTGGTGCAGCTGATCTCGCACTCGATGATGGAGAACGCGGACCGCGCCGAGACCACGGTCGCGCTGGCCCGGTACTGCCTGCCGACCATCTTCTTCATGGGCGTCCACGTGGTGATGGGGCAGATCCTCAACGCCCGCGGCCGGTTCGGCGCGATGATGTGGACCCCGGTCCTCAACAACATCGTGGTGATCTTCACCTTCGGCGCCTACATCTGGGTGTACGGCGGCTACAGCGGCACGCACGTGACGCCCGAGGGCATCTCGCCCGAGGGCGTCCGGCTGCTCGGCCTCGGCACCCTGCTCGGCCTGGTCGTCCAGTCGCTGGCGATGATCCCGTACCTGCGGTCGGCCGGCTTCCGCTACCGGCCGCGCTTCGACTGGCGCGGCCACGGCCTGGGCAAGGCCGCCCGGCTGGCCAAGTGGACCTTCTTCTTCGTGCTCGCCAACCAGGCCGGCTTCCTGGTCATCACCCAGCTGGCCACCGCCGCCGGCAGCGCCGCCGAGAAGGGCGGCCACGAGGGCGTCGGCCTCGCGGCGTTCTCCAACGCCCTGCTGATCTGGCAGCTCCCGCAGGCCGTGATCACCGTCTCGATCATGAGCGCGGTGCTCCCCCGGCTCTCCCGGGCGGCGGCCGACGAGGACGCCGGCGCCGTCCGCGACGACCTGTCGTACGGGCTGCGCACCACCGCGGTGGCGGTCGTCCCGGGCGCCTTCCTGTTCCTGTCGCTCGGCCCGGCGATCGCCCGCTCCATCTACGGGATCGGCGGCGGTGACCGGGCCCTGGACAACGCCTCCAACGTCGGCCTGATGCTCTCGGCCTTCGCGCTCGGGCTGATCCCGTACTCGGCCCAGTACGTGATGCTGCGCGGCTTCTACGCCTACGAGGACACCCGGACGCCGTTCTCCAACACCGTCTGGGTCGCGGTCTGCCAGGCCGGGTTCTCGGTGGTCTGCTGGTTCACGCTGCCCGCCCAGTGGGCCGTGATCGGGATGTCCTTCGGCTATGGTCTGGCCTACGCCGTCGGGGTGACGGTCGCACTGCCGAAGTTGAAGAAGAAGATCGGCGGGCTGGACAGCAAGCGGATCGGCAAGACCTACAGCCGACTGGCCACCGCCGGCGTGCCGTCCGCGCTGGTCGGCCTCGGCGTCAGCCTGGCGGTCCAGCAGGTGCTGGACGGCTGGCTGGGCAGCGTGCTGTCCCTCGTCGCGGGCGGCGGCCTCCAGCTGGCCGTGTTCGTACTCATCGCGAAGCGCCTGCGGATCGAGGAGCTCAACGCCATGCTCGGCATGGTGCGCGGCCGGCTGGGCCGCTGATCCACCACACCGACCGACCGGACGAGCGGACGCCCTGACCGGGTGTCGACGGGAGCCACCGGCTCCTCCGCCCGTCCGGCCGGGTGCCGGGCCGCCGCCCGCGCCCGGCTCCGCCCGGGCCGCGAGATGGCGGCCCGGTGTCGGATCTGCACCACATCTCTCCACCAGCACGCAACCGAGCGCGCCCCTCAGCGGTCGTACTCGGTGGAGAAGAGTGGGCACAATTGTCCTGGAGCACGTGGCCGCCAACCCGCGGGCTCCAGCGACTCTCTCAAGCCGGGGCGACACAAGGGGAGGCAGGACCACGGTGGCTGATGGCACCAAGGCGGTCGTCGACACGTCAGCAGCTGACGCGGCGGCGGACGAGGCCGCACTGGCCGCGGCGATCGACGAGCTCACGGCGGGGAAGGCAGCCCCGGCGGGCGCCGTCGCCGACGCCTCCTCCCAGGACGCCTCCGAGGACCGGGGCGCCGCCCCGGACACCCCGGTGGCCGCCGACCCGGACCCGGACACCGACGCCGCCGACCCCTCCGACCTCTCCGACCTCTCCGACGTCGGCCAGGACGCCCCCCGCGGCGAGGAGACCTCGGAGATCACCGCTCCGCTCTCGGTCCACGAGATCGCCGCCGAGCTGGCCGCCGGCGGCACCGCCCGGCGCAAGCCCGCCGCCCCGGAGCCCGCGGCCGCCAAGCGCCGCCCCACCGACCCGCAGCCCACCGTCGACCCGCGCGACACCGCCACCCTGCCCCGCACCCTCCCCGCCCCGCTGCGGCACAGCGGCGACACGATCGGCCACCGGTACCGGCTGGAGGAGTGCATCTCCCAGACCGAGACCTTCAGCAGCTGGCGCGCGGTCGACGAGAAGCTGCGCCGGGCCGTCGGCGTCCACCTGATGGCCTCCGGCCACCAGCGCGCCCGCAAGGTGCTCGCCGCCGCCAAGTCCGCCGCCCTGCTCGGCGACCCGCGCTTCGTCCAGGTCCTGGACGCCGTCCAGGAGGGCGAGCTGGTCTACGTCGTGCGGGAGTGGCTGCCGCACGCCTCCGACCTCGCCAAGCTGCTCGCCGACGGCCCGATGGAGCCGCACGAGGCGTACCAGATGGTCCGCCAGGTGACCGACGCGGTCGCCGCCGCCCACCGGCGCGGCCAGGCCCACCTGCGGCTCACCCCGCGCTGCGTGCTGCGCACCGACAGCGGCCAGTACCGGATCAACGGCATCGCGGTGGACGCCGCCCTGCGCGGGCTGCCCGACGAGGACGGCACCGACGGCTCCGAGCGCACCGACACCCGCGCGATCGGCGCCCTGCTGTTCGCCGCGCTCACCCATCGCTGGCCCTACCCGGAGGACCGCTACGACCTCCAGGGCCTGCCCAAGGGCCTCCAGAACGCCGCGCCGGACCAGGTCCGCGCGGGCGTCCACAAGGGCCTGTCCGAGCTGGCCGCGCGGGCCCTGTTCGACCACCCGCCGCACCACGCCGAGCCGATCACCACCCCGGAGGAGCTGACCCGGGCGATCGCGCAGATGCCCCGGATCCGCCAGCCCGAACCGGAGCTGCCCCCCTTCCCGGCCCCGCCCCGGCACAACACCCACGCGCTGCCGACCGCGCCCAACCCGACCCGGGTGGCCGACCCGGCCGTCGCCCCGCTGCCCGCCTCGTCCCGGCCGACCTCGAGCCGGCGCACCCGGCGACGGCTGCGCCGGGTGATCAAGGCGACGGCCTGGACGGTCGCCCTGGGCGCCATCGGCGTCGCCTCCTGGCAGTTCGTGGACACCCTGCGCAACACCAGCCCGACCACCCCCCCGCAGACCTCGGCCACCAGCGACGCACCGACCCCGCAGGCCAGCACCCACAACCCGACGCCGATCGCGCCCAAGGCCGCCCTCTCGTACAACCCGAAGGGCGATTCGGCGGAATCCGCCTGGGCCCTCCCCAAGGCCATCGACGGCGACCCCAGCACGAGCTGGCCGACCTACGGCTACGACGACCAGTTCGTCCCGGGCGGCTACAAGGAAGGCACCGGCCTGCTGATCGATCTCGGCTCGTCGCACGCCGTCAACTCGGTGAGCGTCCAGTTCGTCGGCACCACCACGGCCGAGCTGCGGATCCCGAACGGTCAGGCCGCGGACAACCCGCAGAAGGCGCCGCTGACCTCCTTCACGGCCGTGGGGAAGAAGAGCGGCACCACCGTCGACTTCGCTCTCAGCACCCCGACGAACACGCGCTACCTCTTGATCTGGCTGACCAGCCTGCCGAAGGATACGGACGGCAAGTTCCGCGGGCAGGTCGCCGAGGTGAAGGTCTCCGGCTGACCGGCTGACCGGCGGTCCGGTCCAGGACGACGGCGAGGGGGGCGAGGGGTGACGGTGGCGGAGGACGACGCGGCGCTGCTCGCCCGGCACGTCGCCGGCGACCCGGACGCCTTCGGCCTCCTGGTGAACCGCCACCGCGACCGGCTCTGGGCGGTCGCCCTGCGTACCCTGGGCGACCGCGAGGAGGCCGCCGACGCCCTCCAGGACGCCCTGGTCTCCGCCTTCCGCGCCGCCCCCGGCTTCCAGGGCCGCTCGGCGGTCACCACCTGGCTGCACCGGATCGTGGTCAACGCCTGTCTGGACCGCGCCCGGCGCAGCGCCACCCGCCGCACCACCCCGCTCGACGAGGACCCGCGGCGCCTGGACAGCCTGGTCGGCGCCGCGGAACCGGCCGACTCCCCGGTGGTCCGGGCCGAGGTGCAGCGCGAGCTGGCCGCGGCGCTCGCCGAACTGCCCGCCGAGCAGCGGGCCGCACTCGTCCTGGTCGACATGCAGGGCTACCCCGTCGCCGAGGCCGCCGAGCTGCTGGGCGTCCCGGTGGGCACGGTGAAGAGCCGCTGCGCCCGGGGCCGGGCCCGGCTGCTCCCGCTGGTCCGCCATCTGCGCGAGAGCGGCGGTGGCGGGCCGGATGTTTCACGTGAAACACCGAACGCCCCCGGCGCGGCCGCGCCACCTCGGCGGAACGCGCCGGGGAACCCGACGGGCACCCGCACCGTCACAGGGACAGGCCCGAACACCGGTCGGACGGTTCTGGAAGGAGACGCGAGCACGCGATGACGGCCCACCTCTCCTCCTCCGGCCCCACCGGCCCCGCCGAGGCCCACCCCTCCGTCGACGAGCTCGCCGACCTCGCCGAGGGGCTGGTCGAGTCCGCCGACGCCGCCCGGACGCTGCGCCGACACCTGGACGACTGCGCCGAGTGCCGCGAGACCGCCGACGCGCTCGGCGAGGTCCAGGCACTGCTCGGCGCCGTCGAGGCCCCGCCGATGCCCGCCGACGTCGCCGCCCGGCTGGACGCCGCCCTCGCCGCGGCCGCCGCCTCCGCAGCGACGGAGGAGGAGGCCGAGAACGCCCCCCTCGCGGCCTCCCGGGCCGCCACCCCCACCCTGCCCCCCCGGGCCGCCGCGGCGCCCGCCGCACCCCCTTCCCGGCCCGCCGCGCCCACCGGCC
>NZ_JBHWIO010000137.1:0-14030 GCF_042732075.1 Kitasatospora sp. NPDC059812 | reverse complement strand
AGAGACAGGTCATTGACAATCCCACATTTCTGTGCTAATTAACATGTCACCCGGGAACTGTCAATAATAAAAAATCCCGCCGGATATTTTTCCAGCGGGTTGTGTCTCGGGCGTGACTCTATTGTTACAGATAGAATAGAAGTCTTCCGCGGCTCCTATTCTACTTAATTTTAACAAATGTTAGTATATATTGTAAATTATTTCACCCTTAACCGTTGACCGACATAAATCTTATTCGCATCCGGGATACGATTAACTGTGGTCAATGTCTTAACGGACACACCGAATTTCTTACCAATTTTCGTCAGGTTGTCGCCCGCCTTTACGGTGTAGAATGTACCGCCGGATGGTGCGGCTCCTGATACCTTCAGGACTTGACCAACACGAATCATATTAACATCTTTAATACCGTTCACTTTCGCCAACTCCTTCACTGACGTATTATATTTCTTTGCAATTGCTGTCAATGTGTCACCCGCCTTAACGGTATATGTCGAGCCGGACGACTTGGCAGGTTTCGCCTTCACTGCGGCTTTGTTCCCGACCTTATCGTATTTCGTCAGCCCGTGGGCTTCGATTGTGGCGATAAGCTTCTTCGCATAGTTCGGGTCTGTCGCATATCCACCCTTTTGGATGGCGGCACAAGCTTGTACATAGTTCGTTTCCCCGACAACAGCCTTATAACGGTCAAGACGGTTATAGAGGTTCACAAGGTCTATGATAGAATCGCGAACAGACTTATACGCCCGGAACCCTGCTTTGATTGTTTTATCGACCCCGTTTAAAACCTCCCACGTGCCCATATGAACGGTTCCAGCGTTCCCGATACCTTTTATACCAAACAGGTTATTTGCACGCGTAGCAAGCCCGGATTTGCCCCAATTTGACTCATGTATGGCTTGTGCTGTGATAACTGAAGGTAAAACTCGACTTACACCGTATAATTTTTGTGCTTCACTTGCAACATTCTCCATGAAACTCATTCTTTTACACTCTCCCTCATTTGTTGTCTCATTTCATTTATTTGTTCGTCTGAAGCGGATTCAATCCATAGTTTTCTATCCTTCTGAAATTGCGCCCGCCAATATCCCGGCGGCTGTACGGTTGTCGCATTATCCGGTACGGAATCAGCCGGAACAATTTCAGGATAGTCGAAGATGAAATCCGAATCATATACGAATACTTGTATCATTTCCATTGCTCCAACCCTCCTAGTAAGGCACTGCCGCGTCTAATGACCAACTGGACACGGCGGACTGATTGTTTCCTGAAAAGCCGACAAACGCCAGTTTACCGTCAGTGTTGATATAAAATTTTGTGAAGCCTGTCGTTCCGTATGCTGTTGCCATGACCGCCTTTTTGTCTGACGGTGAATATGACGCGGGCAATTGTGCAAAGTCAACGCCGAGGTCACACGCCACGTCACCTTTTAGCATGAGGATGTTTCCCCAGCGGGTATACTGCGGTGTTCTTCCTGACGCCTTTGCTCCATTCAATAACGGAAGGTTATACCATGTGAGCGCCATAAAATCATTTTGTGTAAACAGCTGTCGCCAACCCCTGAATACATTGTCAGTGTGTATAACACCAATCCATGACGTATTATCATAGGAACGTGTCAGAACCAATTTCCGCAGACCGTTTGGCGCTGGTAGAATGTCGAGATAGTACCAAGAAGCGTCACCCGGTAACGGTAGTTGATTCCATCCTGTCCCATAATAAAAACCGGGTGGTGCGGTGAATATGCTGTCAGCTGAAGCCAACCGTTTCCGCATTCCTTCAGCATCCGTTAATGCATATTTCTGTGAGAAGTTTTGAACCCCGATAACATCCTGAAGCGATAGATTCGTTGTCTGTAAATCCTTTTGCAGCTGTGTCGCATCCGTAGCAGCTTGATTCCATTTCAAACGTTCAGAATCCGAGACGTGAGGTTTAGCATTTGCGATATGGTTCTTCAGGTTTGTTTCTGATGTCGTCACCCTGTCACTCATACCGTCCCACTTGGTACGGTCTTCAGACGATACGTGTTTGGTCGTGTCCTTTACATGAGCGTCCAAGACTCGGCCGAATGAATCAACGTCAGCCTTCATACTTTGAATTTGTTGGTCAGTTGCACCAGTTGACCCACCGTCCGCGGTATCCTCTAACGCTTGGACTTTTTGCTGAAGCGTCAGAATATCGTTCTTTATCTCATCTGACACGTCCATATGGTCAACGGTGTCCTGAAGCTTTGCCATCTTGTCTTTTAAATCTGAAATACTTGTTTTGACGCCTGTATCATCATAGGGCGGCGTCCGCCTTGACCCGAGTTCAATCAATTAGGACACCTCCACGATTGTGACGACTGTCTCAGTATCAGCGACTAGGTACACGTCAGGGCTTTGGCTATGAACCTTAAATGTTAGCGGGCTGTCGTTAGACGTGAGCGGCGCACCTGTAGTCGTCTCGACACCCTGCTTACCCCAATAAATGACACCCGAGTTAGGCGGGTAGATCGTCAACTCTCGGCGGTTTGTCAGTTTGCTAGAACCTGACTTTGCCATTACAGGCGTGACGCCTACACTCACCCCACCAACCCTAAAGTCATTCATTCCGGCTTCCCGAGTTGGTACAGGTTGTGTCGCCGGGATAGAAGACCCGCCGAGTGTGACAGGCTTATCTATCTCAACACTCCCAATATGCTTGTCGCCTGCCGCAAGCGGCGGTAACGCTGATATATCTACGGTTCCTGTCATCTGCCCAAGCTGAACGGTGTCAATGGACTGTGGTATAGATGACGCTGTAAATTTCTCAATCCAAGATTCGACCCGGACTTTTTCGGGCTGCACGATCGCGGCGTCAAGGTAGATTGTGTGATAGCCGAGCGGTCGCGCCAAAAGCTTTGTTGACCCCGGCGCTACGGCTAAAAGATAATTGTTAGGCGACACGCTCGGGCGCTCGTGTACGTACACGATCTGACTTGTGTTATTTGTTATGGCTGAATGGTTCGGCTTTGTGTCGTCAAAATAAACCGTTGTAATGTCGCCCGGTAGCATGGTGACGGTCTGTTCACGCCATGTACTCTTTTTATGGTCATCCCCCGGCTGTTTGACTAGTTCCGGCATTCTTGTTCACTCCTTTTGCTATTGTAGCGGCTTTCTTGATGTGGTTTGACGCGCTGCGTCCTTTCTTAATGGCTTTGGCTCCCTTAGAAACAGATTTGACAGCACGACCACCCGGAACAAAATCCATTGCGGTGGATGCTGTACCTTTCGCAACGTCTCCGACTGCTGGGAAGGCTTTCATAAAGAACACGATTGCAATGATAGCAAGCCCGAGAATAAGAGACCATCTGAACACGCCGAACATGATATTTGATAAATATGATTTGTCGTCAGTGCCTGAAGATGAAGAATCCCCACCTGTCGCCCCGGCTCCTGACGTTCCTTTGAATGTAATGTCCTTATCATCGTACTGGTGAAGGTTGTTACTGCTGATAATGCCGAGAAGCTTATTTACATAGTTAGGGTCTGTTGCATACCCTCCAGCTTTGATTCCCTTCGCATAGTCCTCAACGCTTTTTGCGTTCTTCAGCTTTGACGCATAACGCGGCTTGGATAATAGTTCCGCGTGGGCGCGTATGGAATCTTGATAGCTGTTGTACTTTGCAAAGCCATCCTTCACGTGATAGGTCTTACCGTTATATACTTCGGTCGTACCCATCGTGGCACTTCCTGCTGTACCTCTTCCCTTTATTCCAAATAGGTTCTTAGAGTAGTAGGCAAGCCCGGACAATCCGCCCGGGTTTGAACCGCCTGATTCTAACATGATTTGACCCAGTATGATGGATGCAGGGATGCCAGTTTCTTTCTGTATGGCTTGCGCGTCTTTGATAAACGGCTTTATATTTACGCCCATACTTCCACCTACTTTGTCAGGATTTTGATTTTCTGACCCGGTTTAATTTTGTTCGGGTCTTTGAGTTTGTTAAACTTGGCTGTTTCCATATACGCGGCTTTTGTACCACCCTTACCATATTTCTGCGTCAATTCTGACAACGTGTCACCTTTTTTCACCGTCACCGTTTTGTATTTTGGTGTAGACGGTTTTTTCGCTGGCGATGGCTTTTTAGCCGGGGTTGACGGTTTTTTAGCAGGTGTTGTCGTTTTGGCAGGTGTTGACGGTTTCGCGTTCTTCAGCTTTTCCAGTTCTTTATGAAGCTGGTCATTTTCTGTTTCCAAGTTGCTGTATTTCTTCGCTTGATCGGCAAGCTGTTTTGAAATGCTGTCCTTTACTTGGTCAACATACGTTTTGTTTTCCTTGCCAATATCGGTAATGGTGTCGATTACATCTGACTTAAATGATTCTTGGTTCTGCCCCAATTCATTTGCAAAGTTGTTTAAGGCTGTATCAACGCTACCTTCAATGAGAGATTGATTGTTTTGTAGCTGTGCCTGAACCAAGCTTGAATTCATAGGATTGCCATCCAAGTAATCACCCTCTAATGCTTCAGAAGTCACGTACTGTTCTTCCTCAGCAGGACGCCCACGCGTCACAAGGGAGACTAATAGAAAGACCCCAATTGCAACCGACCCGATAATGACAATATTCTTTTTGTTTAATTGGAATTTCTTTTTACCCGGGGAATGACCCCCGGATTCATGACCGACTTGTTCAAATTCCGCCATACCAATATAAGCCTCCTATCGGATCACCGAAATAATGATTCTTAGGGAAGTTTTCTTCATCTACCTGATTTCCGTTTAGATCGACTGTCGCTTTCTCAATACTCATGTTTGTTACTTTGTCGATCAATGCTTCTTTCGGAACCATCGGGTAAATGAAGTTGGCATGTGTTGGGCGTAATTCTTCAGCGTCTCCAATACCTAGCTGCGCGTCAGGTAGCTCCACTGGACGTGAAAGCTCCTGAAGCGCATGAACCCGGTTTTGAAGGTGATAGCCTTCCATCATGCCGCCTTACCTCCCTTGTAATACTTTGATGCCTGAAATTGAATTGCTCGCGATTGTGCTGATAATGGAAGTCGTAGACTTGGCATTTTTCAGGAACAGATAAATACCAATGAGAATCCCGATACCCGCAATCACGTCAAAAAACTTGTTAACCATCCACAAGACCTCCCATGATTTGTTTTACCTTGTCAACGTTCAGGACTGCCATACTTGCGAGAACAAGTACCAAGAACGTGTACGTTATTTTTTCATTTGTGAACATACCCAGCAGGATAACGAAAAAGAGAAAGGTGATAATAAACCGCATAGACTTTGTAAACTCTTGCATAGAATCACCCCTTTACTTCAAGCCAAAACCGCGTTTAAGACCGTTCCAAAACCCATCTATGAAACTGTCTTTAGCGGCTTTTTTGACTTTCTTTTTCTGCTCCGGCTTCATCTTTTGATACTTTTTATACGTGTCGTATCCTGTCGCTTTTTCAACTGCCTTTTTCGCTGTCTTTCCGGCTTCGTCGACGGTTTCTTTTGTAGATTCCCAACCATCTTTTACAACGTCCATCGGTGTAGAAATGTCAGGCGTCATTTTCTGTGCCATCTTTGACAGGTGTTTGCCGCCATAAAAGTCATCAAGAATAATCCATATGGCTGTGAGCGCCAGCGTGAAAAACAAAAGACCTTTTTCCATGTGTTATCCCTTCTTTTTGCGGCGGATAAAGAAGAACCAAAACACGATGATAATAACGGTGAGAACAAGAATTTTAGTCATTGCTTGACGCACCCCCGATTTTTGAAATAACCATTTTCAGATCGGTTAGAATTTCCCGTGTCTGTTCGTTATCCTTTGATTGTTTGAACATGAACCACGCGAGCATTACGCCCATGGCTCCGTTATTTAATAGGATTGAATAGATTTGCTCCACAAGTCACACCCCCTACACCCTTGCCGAGAATAGGAATACGACAAGGAACACAATGCCGAACCCCAGCAAGATTTGTTTTGATGTAATAGGGTCTTGCTTTACGTCATGCTCTTTTGCTGTGTCCTCATCATCGACAAGAGACATTTGATCTTCAGCTTCGGGAACTGTAGACGTTCGGGTACTCATAAACCCCATGTTTGGATATAAGTCTGCGGCATGGTAGAACATTTCACCTAGACCCATTTGTGATGGTGCGTTCATATAAATCCTCCTTCGTAGTAGTCAAATAAGAAAAGGAGGGAAAAGCCCTCCCGCGTGTATTAATGCAAGCGTGAAAGCTTTTCAGCAACGATTTTCACGCGCCCGCCTTTTTGAGTATTGAAGCGAATCCAAAACTCTGTAAGACGTTCGGTGTCAATATAGTCACGAGAGCCGCCGAGGTTTGGCAAGCCTTGGTTAGAGAAGTCAAACACATAAACCCCATCCGGTAAGACATAACCCAAGTCCGAATGATTTCGGGCTGCAAGTGCTGACGGCTTAATGCTGTAAGGGATGTCGGCTTGGTTAAATACCAATTCCAAGTTGCCCGCAAAGTCGCTGTCCTTCAGCGGGTTGCCTGACTCATCCGTAAAGTAAAACATGAGTTTACGGTAGATCGTCCCTGTCTGAAGCTTCACGATATTTTGACCGTTCCCGGTGAACTGTTCGCCTTTTTCGTTTACAAGCTTCAGGACAGAAATATCCGGCATAGCTTGTGGTACAGAAGGGACGGAGAACGTTTCAATTGTCGGCGTGATTTTCAATTGCTTCAGTGTAACGGTGTCTCCAGTAGCCAACTGATACGCGTCTTGCGCGCGTGCTGTATCAATCTGAAGGGAAACGGTTGTCTCCTCGTTTTGTAGCAAGATAAGACCGACCGGGTCACGTTGGTTTAAAGTTAATGGCAGCGCGACTTGGAATTTAATACGCGCGTCTTTACCTGACGTGCTCGCGGCTGTTTCAATGTAAGATAACGCCCGCGGACTTGATGCAGGTAATAGAACGTCTGGATTCAATCGGTTTAAGCTGTATAGGTGAAGGGCTTCGCCTGACACAACAAAAGGACGGAATCCACTGTTTAATTCCAGTGCAATATTTCTGATAATCTGGTATGGTGAAAATGGTTTAGTTGGAATTGCCGCGTTCTGCGATTTGAGAGAGACAGTCGCGTCAAATTCAACTAAAATTTGTGATAGCAGGCGTACTTTCGGTAGGTTGAATGATACCGTTTGTGCGTCCTCTGTCACTGTCTGTGTACCCATCATCTGCCATGTTTGGCGGGTAGCCTGCGAGAATAGTTGAGCCTTTGCCTGTGCTGATAGTTGCTGTTGAGTTGCCATAAATTAAAATTCCTCCTTAGACTTCTGCCGCGATTGTAGATACAACCGGGATATGATATTTTGCTGAAGCTTTCTTAATAATCCACATGAAAACCATCGTGATAAATACAGTAATGAACGTATGAACTAACCATTTAACCTTCATGCTTTTTTCCTCCTTATACTGCGTTTACTAATTGCGTCACACCGTTAACCGGATGCTTCGTGACAATAACCTTTGTTACGACAATGACCATCATTGTGAATAGCGCAATGACAATCATGTTCTTCAGCCCGACACCTGCAAATTTTCGTGTCTCCAAGTCATCACCTCCTTTAAAGCTTCAATTTTGCTAGTACCGGGTTTTGCATACCCACTTTCCAATACCAAAAATTGTGCCCGCCGGGTTGCTCCATAAATTGCGGCATCCCTGTTGCTTTCACAATCTTTTTACGGTCATCCGGGTTTTGCATGGTGAAAATGAAATAGTGTGAACTGTTGGCCATAGCAATGACCGGAATGTCTGTTGGGCGCTGGGTACAAGCCCACACGACTGCTTCTTTCGAACGCCCGCGCGTGTATAAGGCTTTCAATTCTTTCGGGTAGTTATGGGCGCTTGGCGCGACTTCCATTAATTCGTCTATCCATAGAATCGTATTTTCACGCTTGTACACCCAGCTCATGAGCGCGTTGTAATATTCCGGCTCTAATTCTTCAGCGACCGGGCAATAGATAATTTTCGGCGTCTCGACCTCGGACACGTCTTCCAATCGGTGAACCACAGTAAAGTCCTTACCTTCCTGCAAGCCATGCCACAATTCCTGCCGTTTCTTGCGGCGCTCGTGTACTTCGCCTTTCGTATCAAGCTTTACCACATGGTCTTTCCCAGCGAGATATACCTCAGCGACAACCGATTTACCTGTACCGGTTTGACCACAGATAAAAACGTGTTCGTCATCGCCAATTGTCATTCGCATGTTTTCCACTTCCTTTCGTGCTGTAAGCTTTCACAACACGCTTCACGCCTTTACCTCTTTTCATAGCAGCCATGATGGACGGTTTCGGGATTTTGTCGTAAGGGATTTTCTCCACAACTAAAAATTCCTCGCCCTGTTCGATAATGTCCATGTGTTCAAACCAATCACGGCTGTATTCATGCATGGGGATGTTGTAATAGAAGTCACCTTGCTTCAGCGTCACCATACCGGACATAGTCGATCATCCCCTCTAAATGGTTGAGGAATTTTAAGACATCAATATCCTCCGAAAGGGATGAGTTGATGTAAGGAGCCGCCAAATTGCTTACTAGTGGGTTCCCCAGATCGTTCAGCAGGCTTTTGATTAGTTCTTTCAGGCGCGCTTTCATTTCCTCGTTGTTCTGTTGGTTGTTTTGGTAGTTCTCGTTTTGGCAAGACATTTTTCTGTACCTCTTTCTTTTTAGGTTGTTTGGATTTCCACATAATGAATTTAGGTATAAAGATCGTAAAGCACGCAATGAGTAACGCTATATGGTCTGCATACTCACTGGCGACACCCGCCACGCCTTCAGACTTCGCCATGATGTTTGCGAGTGGCGTACATATCTGTTCGGCTTCATCGGCGGTTAATGCAAAGTCTTCCATCCCAGGTCGTGCTGCCACGATCGCGCTTGTCGTCAGTAACAGCATTTTCAGCTGGGATGAATCAACATTGCCCGCCGTCTTTTTCTTGGCTGCGCTTTTCTTTTTCGTGCCAGTACCAGGAGGGCGACCGCGTTTCTTTTTCGGCTGTTCCTCCTGGTCACTTCCCGGCACATCTACCATAACCACCCGAGGAGCGTTTTCGCTTTGCTTGGTGCTGGCTGTTCCTCTTCCTCCGGTTCCTCCACTTTTGGCGGTTCCGGTACTGGAATTTCCTGTGCTTGTCCCTGCGGCTGTTCCTTTGTTCCCATCAGGTTTTGGATGTCCTGTAGCAGATTCTTTGCCCATTTTGGCGCGTCCTCCTGTTCCTCTTTTTTCGGTGTTTCTTCAGCAGACGATTTTTCTTCTTTTTCTTCTAGTTCTTTTGGCATAGAAAATAAATCCTCCTTTTGTCCTATTTCTGTTCGATAAATTAAATAATATAGGAACATGTGTTCGATTTCAAGACAAAAAATAAAAATAAATGAATTAATTTCATATTTAATTATTTTTAGGCAAAATAAAAAGCCGGGAAAATGAATTTCCCGACTCTTTTAAAAGTCACACGACACATGCGGACGACTTGTATTTTTAATATAGTCCATATTTCTTTTCTGTCTATTCGTTAGTAAAATTCCCTTGTTTACTTCCTGCTTTAAATCAAAATCGTCAGAACCCATTTTAAGCATAGTAGCAAATTTTCGTCTTTTTAATTCGCCTTTATAAATAGAATAATAGGCTTCTTTTTTCGTTATCATTTCTCCGCGCTCCTGACGCGCCTGTAAGCTTTTTAATTTCTCTAGGATATCATAATATACCCCTCTATTTAATTTCTTGATATACGCGCCGGGAATGCCTTTAAATTTCATTGTCTCCGAACCTTTGACCAAACGATATTGTTTTACTTTGCTTTTTTCGGGATAATTAAATACATTCCGAGAAAAAGAGGATATTTCTTTTTCTATTTCTTCTGGTTTTATTTCATCAGCATATTTTTCATAATACGTTTTTGGTTGAATGAATAAACCTTCTTCAAGAATACCTTCCAGTTTCCATTTACCGTACTCTCTATCGTCAACCATGTCATCATCAAAAATAGCTTCACATGCTATTGAATCGGTATCACAATATGCCACATCGCCTTTTTCTAATTGTTTAATTAAACCTCTATATAATAAAATACGCGCGTATGACGTAACGTAGGCGGCTATATGCGGCTGAATATACGGCGCTTTGCTGGGGACGGCTGCTTCAATAAATTCTTGTCCATATACAGGGTTAAATAATTCAACATAAGGATAGCCTTTTTCTTCGCATGTCTCAATTTCTGTGACAGGTAAAATCGTTTGCCGAACCCTTTGCATACCGAATTTTCCGTACAGTGCATTTTGCATTAATTTTGCAAACGTCTTTTTTGCTCCATCACTTGTATTTTTAATCTCTTCAAAATAGGAGACAAAATCTTTAAATATATAATCGGTCTTTTCAAAATAAATACATTGATGAATTTATTTTATTTTAGCACCCATTTCTAACGCCAATTCAATTTCTTCAAACGTCCATATCCCTGAAAGGTTACCGACCGGGAAACATAATTTTTTGTACATTCTGTGAGGTAGAGGCGGTATATGTAAAGTAGTCGGTATGTGAATATCACATTCTAAAAAACCGCCGCCCTGTCTATAGCTGTACCAATATTTAAATACGTTTCGGGCTTTGTCTCCTTTATGGTGACGCGGTTTCCCTATAGGTATTGGGTTCACTTTCATAACGTACGGATATAATGAATTTACATCATAATGAAAGCCGCCATTTAATTCACTTTGAAATACTTCTGTACGTCCACCATAATATGCCTTGCGTATAAAATCCTCTGTAAACTCGCCCCATTTGCTATAACCGTAATTCGTGGAAATAGCCTTTTCATAATCTTCAGGATAATTCATTTGATATACTTTCATTGCAAGACTTGCGGTAGTAGGACATTTTAAAAATTCATGAATCGGCAAGCCGGATATTTCAATAAGCATTGTAACAATTTCATATAATGCCACACAGTCCAACCGTAAATATTCATTTAATTCAGGTTCATACGGATCGACCTTCATAAAATAATTCCCTTGGGATTCCCGGTCATCATATTTACCCGGGTCATTTGTGGGGTTTCCGTCAGCGTCAAGCGCCCATCCCAATTTCAAAATATGGTCTTTTAAATCTATTTTTGCTTTTTCTTGCGAAATATTAAAATCCTCACATATCTTTTTTAATGAACCCATTACAAGCTTGCTGGAATCATGAAATGTAATAGGTTGCGAAATAATTTCATTTTCTTCAGTTATTTGGGATTCATTAAGACCTGTTTTAAATACCGTAACGACATTATTAATAAAAATCGAATTTTTTAAATCCGCTTCAGGTAAAATGTCCTTTGCGATTTTTGAAATGTCGAAATCTAGATTATGAATAAATACATGACAATCGTATTTTGTGGTATACTGTGAGAGAACCGTTTTCAGGTTTTTAAAAGTGTTTGTCGCACGGTATCTACTACCGTCATATAATCCGACGCGGAAGACTTCCCCAAAAAGTCCTCGCGTCTCAGTATCAAGCGTAAGTATCTTAACGGGTTTACTTGCGCTTTTTTCTTTATTCTCTTTTTCCTTACTCATTTAAAATCCACCTCTCCATCGTAAATCCTTCGCTAAACGTTTCGCCGTTTTGATATTTACTTGCGGGAGATATTTCTGAATTAAATCCCCAATAAATTGAGCCTTTTCTTCATTGTCATATAAAACCCTCATGCCTGCATTTATTGCAATTAATAAATCTTTATATCTCCTTAAATCGGCTTTTCCTTCATATAGCAAAATCCATGAATTCATATCAGCCAGTCTAAGAGAATCAAAATTTCTCATAAATGCTTTATGCTGTTTCCTTTTATTATTGGGGACAACATGCATACTTATTGTTCCTATTTCAGCGGGAAGTTTAGCACCTAAAAAACCTCTTATAGATTCGATAAGATAATCAACGCTCACATGTCTGTAAGACCGTTTTAAGTCCTCTATCACATTTGCATCCATCATTGTGTCGGTTTTTTCTTTCCAGTAAATCATTAAATAGGGTTCAGTAGCTTGTCGGGCTTTTCTTTCAGCCGCTTTTCTTTTTCTTTCTTCAGCCTTCGCCCGCTTATTTAATTCTTTGTTATACCATTCATTAAATCGTGATTCGCTCCAATACCTTTTTGCGGAATGTTCGGAGACTTTAAATCCTAACCGTTTAATTAATTCAGATCGTTCATTTGCAATTAAACTACGACTCTTTTTCTTAACAATTTTATTTACTGTGGCAGGTTTATTTTTTAATTCCTTTATAACCTTTTTGTCAGTAATTCCGACTTTTTTCAAGGCAGCTATATTTTGTTTTTTCTGCTGTTTCTTCTTCAGCCGCTTTTTCTTCCCAATCAGTGACACCCCCTTTAAACACAAAAGTCACAGGGAAACGAATTTCCCTGTCAATTTAATATTTAAATGGCTTCTGCTTTTTGTGTCGGAATATAGCGAACAGAACCGCGTGACAGTTCGTCTTGTGCTTCAGCATGAAAATAGGAGACTATTGCAAGCATTTCTGAACGAGTGAAACTAATAATCTGTTGTGTATCGTCATCAAGCTTTTGAGCGAAACAATACATATTCTCCACTCTATCCTCTTTAATCTCTGTGCGGCGTTCTCCGTTGTCGAAAATCATTACGTTTTTATCCAAGTCTAGCAACCTCCGTATATAGTAATTTAATATAAGAAAAGCCGCCCCGATCGGAGCGACTATTTAATTAGTCCACAAGCGCAAGTGTCAATGTTTTAAAGCCGCGGCGGGTTTTAACTTCTTTTGGAACAACTTTTAATGGCTCGTCCGTCCAAGGACCTTGCCCTACAATCCCAATGATACGTTGTAGGGAGCTTGCTACGCCCTGAGATACACTGTGATAGCCTTGTCCGTCTGCTGTTAAAAGAACAACGCGCATTGCCTGAATTGTCTCTTTCGTGACTTCATCCTCTAATTCAACCGCATGGGCGACCATGTCTGTAATTTCAATTACTTCTCCGATATGGTCTGATAGAGAGTGTTCAGCGTTGCTTACCGCGTTGTAAAGTTTGATGCTGCTCTTTCTGTCCGTTGCCTGGATAGTTGAAAACATTTGTTGTGTACCTTGTTCAAAAATACTTGGTGATGCTGTTGCAATGTCCTCAGTTGCCAATACGTCAGTAGTGTTTTCAGTGTTTTTAATAGTGTTTGTCATTTTAAAATTCCCCCAAAGAATTAATTTTGTTTTAAGTATTCATTGAATTTTTCAGCTGACACGCGCCATTCTCGACCGACTTTGAAACCTTTAATTTCTCCGTTGTTCAGCATTTTGCGAGCCGTTTTTTCAGATATTTTTAATATCTCGGCTACCTGTTTAACTGTTAAAACCTCTTCACTAGACAAAAAGCGTACCTCCCTCTACATATGTATCACTTCCTTTAAAGGGCTTCAGATTCCTTTATGTTCCCTTTGATGACCTTATCTTACCATCAAGGGATATATCATGTCTACCCCTTTTTACAAATTTCTTCAGAATTTTTTCAGGAAGGATTCGACATTATGCGACATATTGGTAGGAGAAGAAAATATTTCTGTACCAATAATAGAACACATGTTCCTGAATGTAAAGTCCTATTATATATGAAATAACTGGGTATCAGGGATAGAAATGTCCTATCTCTTATGTTCGCACTGAGTATAAATGTTTATAACAGGTTATTATTGACAAACTAAAATAAGTGTGTATATACTCTCTCCATTAAAGGAGATGAATAATTTATGCCAAATCTAGAAATATTAGATATTATTAATATGAAATTAGATACGAAATACAAGCATATTGAACACTTTTTAAAGGATTGGATAGATAAGAAGTACAACAATA
The DNA here is from genome assembly GCF_042732075.1 of Kitasatospora sp. NPDC059812. Classification (NCBI taxonomy): domain Bacteria; kingdom Bacillati; phylum Actinomycetota; class Actinomycetes; order Kitasatosporales; family Streptomycetaceae; genus Kitasatospora; species Kitasatospora sp. NPDC059812. The sequence continues at coordinate 176 of NZ_JBHWIO010000137.1, read as the reverse complement.
TGTATGTTTACGAAATTCTTGTATTTTTAAAACACTTTAATATATCGCCTAAAGAATAGTCCTCCCATTTCCGGGAGGATATTTTATTTATTGACAGTTCCCGTGGTTCATGTTAATTAGCACAGAAATGTGGGATTGTCAAGGAAAATCAGTGAATTTAGCGGCAAGAATCGTAC
>NZ_JBHWIO010000136.1:0-14394 GCF_042732075.1 Kitasatospora sp. NPDC059812 | reverse complement strand
CGCGATGACCGTCCGAGTGGCTTCAACCGTGACCGTGACGACCGTCCGCGTCGTGACGACCGTCCGTCCGGTGGTTTCAACCGCGACGACCGCGGTGGCGACCGCGGTGGCTTCCGTCGTGACGACCGCCCCTCCGGCGGTGGTTTCAACCGTGACCGTGGCGACCGCCCGTCGGGTGGTTTCAACCGCGATGACCGCGGCGGCGACCGTGGCGGCTTCCGTCGTGACGACCGCCCCTCCGGCGGTGGCTTCAACCGCGACCGTGACGACCGCCCGCGTCGTGACGACCGTCCGTCCGGTGGCGGTTTCAACCGTGACCGTGGCGACCGCCCGTCCGGTGGTTTCAACCGCGATGACCGCGGTGGCGACCGCGGTGGCTTCCGTCGTGACGACCGCCCCTCGGGCGGTGGTTTCAACCGTGACCGTGGCGACCGCCCGTCGGGTGGTTTCAACCGCGATGACCGTGGTGGCGACCGTGGCGGCTTCCGTCGTGACGACCGCCCCTCGGGCGGTGGCTTCAACCGTGACCGTGGCGACCGTCCCTCGGGTGGTGGCGGTTTCCGTCGCGATGACCGTCCGAGTGGCTTCAACCGTGACCGTGACGACCGTCCGCGTCGTGACGACCGTCCGTCCGGTGGTTTCAACCGCGACGACCGCGGCGGAGACCGCGGTGGCTTCCGTCGCGACGACCGCCCCTCCGGCGGTGGCTTCAACCGTGACCGTGGCGACCGCCCGTCCGGTGGTTTCAACCGCGACGACCGCGGTGGCGACCGTGGCGGCTACCGCGGCAACCGCGACGACCGCCGTGACGACCGGGGCGGCTACGACGACCGTCGCGGCAACTACGAGCCCGTCAAGCGCCTGCCGATCCCGGAGGACGTCACCGGCTTCGAGCTGGACGGGGACGTGCGCCAGGAGCTCAAGAGCCTTCCCAAGACGCTCGCGGACGACGTCGCCCGCAACCTGGTGATGGTGGCCCGCCTGCTCGACACCGAGCCGGAGGAGGCCTACCAGTTCTCCCGCGTCGCGCTCCGTCTGGCCTCCCGCGTGGCCGCCGTCCGTGAGGCGGCCGGTTTCGCCTCGTACATGACGCAGCGGTACTCCGAGGCGCTGACCGAGTTCCGTGCCGCCCGTCGGATGACCGGCCGTGCGGACCTGTGGCCGGTGATGGCCGACTGCGAGCGCGGTCTGGGCCGTCCGGAGCGGGCCCTGGCGATGGCCGGTGAGCCCGAGGTGAAGCAGCTGGACAAGGCCGGCCAGGTCGAGATGCGTCTGGTCTCCGCCGGCGCCCGCTCCGACATGGAGCAGTTCGACGCGGCCGTGGTGACCCTGCAGAGCCCGGAGCTGGCTTCCAGCGCCGTGCACCCGTGGACCGCGCGTCTTCGGTACGCCTACGGCGAGGCGCTGATCGCGGCCGGCCGTGGCGACGAGGCCCGTGACTGGTTCGCGAAGGCGGCCGAGGCCGACACCGAGGGCACGACCAACGCGGCGGAGCGCCTGGCCGAGATCGACGGCGTGGAGTTCGTGGACGCGCTCGACCCGGAGATGGCCGAGGAGGAGTTCGAGCAGGCCGACGCCCCGGCGAAGAAGCGCGGCGGCGAGGCCTCCGACGACCGCGTGATCTTCGAGGACGAGGAGAACGTCGAGGAGTACTACGACGAGGACGACCTCGAGATCGACGAGGAGTTCGACGGCGTGGTGCCCACGCGCGCCACCGAGGCCAAGGACGAGGCCAAGGACGAGGCCAAGGACGAGGCCAAGGACGAGGCCAAGGACGAGGCCAAGGACGAGGCCAAGGCTGACGCCGAGGCCAAGGGCGACGCCCGCAGCTGAGCGGTTCCGACCGACGAGTGAGGCCCTGCCCGCTTCCCCTGAAATTCAAGGGGAAGCGGGCAGGGCCTCTTCGCGTTTCGGCGGGGGAACCTAGCCCAGTTCGAGGTTGCGCAGCACCAGTCCGGTGGCTGGCTTCGGCCCGAAGGAGGTGGACTTGCGCGGCATGGTGACGCCCTGTTCGGCGAGTCTGCGGACCACGCTCTCCCGGACCGGGTGCAGCAGGACGGCGGTGCCGCCGGTGCGCGCGGCCTCCTGCTCGGCGGCTGCGGCGGTGTGCAGGTAGCCGATGTCGTCCGGGCCGTCGGGGACGTGCCAGGTGCGGTCGAGCAGGGTGGCGTGCAGGACGGTGGCGTCCAGATGGCGCCACTCCTCGGGCCGGTCGTGCGGCACGGTGGCGTCGAGCAGTGCCTCCTCGGGCTCGCCGAGCAGCCAGTACACGCCGTCCCCGCCGGTCAGTATGAAGCCGTTGCCGCCGTGCCGTTTCTGTTCGGCGAGGGCCTGGAGGGCGGCGGTCAGCGGGCCGGGGACCTCCTTGACCTTCCACTGGTCGCCGAGCCTCTCCAGCGCCTCGGCCACCGGCAGCCGGTACAGCACCCGGTGGATGGCCCGGACCCGCAGCGGGTAGCGGGCGGTGTCCACCAGGAGCACCAGGCCGCGGTCCCACGGGCTGCGCGGCAGGTGGCGGTGCTCGCGCTGGAGGCGGAGGTACATTTCCCAGCGGTGGTGGCCGTCGGCGATCAGGGCCCGGCAGGTGGCGAGGTCGCGGCTGATCTCGGCGATCTCGGCGGGGTCGGCGACGGCCCAGAGGCGGTGGTGGGTGCCGTCGCTGGTGGCCGTGGAGAGCAGCGGCTCGCCCTGGACGGTCCGCTCGATGACGCCGGAGGCGCCGCCGCTGCCGCGGTAGGTGAGCAGCAGCGGTTCGAGGTTGGCCCGGGTGGTGCGCATCAGGCCGACCCGGTCGGCGACCGGCCGCGGCATCACGTCCTCGTGGGGGAGGACCACGCCGGCCTCGCGACCGCTCACCGCTAGGGCGCCGATCAGCCCGCGTTGAAGCAGCTCGGGGGAGTCGCCGGTGGCGGGCACGCGCTGCTCGTAGACGTAGAGCGCGGGCGCCGGGTCGGCGGCGAGGATCCCCTCGCGCTGCCAGGCGGCCAGGAGCCGGGCGGCGTGCCGGTACTTGGTGTCGCGGTCGGGCCGGTCGCCGGCGTCCTCGGGCTCGGGCCTGGGCAGGATCAGCCGGACCACGTTGTGCGGGTCGGCGGTCTCCAGGTCGAGCCGACGGCCGGGGTCGACGACGTCGTACGGCGGTGACATGACCGCAGCCAGCGCGCCGACCCGATCGGGGACGTAGCGCAGGCCTTGGAAGGGTGACAGGGACAGGCCTGCGGTGGCGACGTGCCCGGGATCGCCGGGGCCGCCCTCGGGAGTCTCGACTCCGTCTTCTGCACTGGGTGTGCTCATTCTGGGCATCGTAACCGGGTACGCGTTGTTGAGAGATCGGAATACCCGTGCTGACCTGTGGGACGGGTGTGCGACCGAGGGCGAGGTACCGCATGGACGACGGGCAGGAACGGCTGGACGGCAGCGGCCCGGCCGAGCAGGGCGGGTTGGACGGCGCCGGCGGCGGGGGTGCGCAGGTGCACGGCGGCGTGCCGGCGCAGGGGCGTTCCGGCGAGCCGACCGGGGACGTGTACGACTGGTTCCGGCGCGGCGGGAGGCTGCTGGCCCAGGGCAACGCGGCGGCCGCCGAGCAGTTGCTGGTCCGGGCGGCGGCGGCCGAGCCGCAGTCGCGCAGCATCCGGGAGACGCTGGCGCGGGCCCAGTTCGACACCGGTTCGTACGCGGCGGCGCTGGAGAACTTCCGGGCCGTCGCGCTGGCCGATCCGTCGGACGACTACGCTCAGTTCGGGTGGGGCGTCGCGGCGGCCCGGCTGGGCGACTTCGAGACGTCCGCCGAGCACCTGGCGCTGGCCGTGGCCATGCGGCCGGGCACCGAGCACTACCAGGCGGCGCTGCGGCAGACCAGGGCGACCCTGGCGGCCCGCGCCGGGGCGTTCGGGCCGCTGCTGCCCGGGGCACCCGGGTACCTGGCGCCCCCGCCGGGCCCGGACGGGGCGCCGACGGGCGACGCCGGTGCGGACGACGAGGTCTGATCGGCTCGGGGCCCACCGGCTCAAGGGCCCACCGGCTCAAGGGTCCACCAACTCAGGGGCCCGGCAACTCAAGGGCCCACCCGCTCGGGGGCACCCGAGGAAGCGAACGACGCAGTGAATGAGGTAGCGCAGCCATGACCGCACCGACCACCACCGTGCGACGGACCGCCCCCGGCGGCAGCGAGCAGCCGTTGACCGAGGCGTACGACACGGCGCTGCTGGACCTGGACGGCGTGGTCTACGCGGGCCCGCACGCGATCGAGCACGCCGTGGACGCGCTGGCCGCCGCCCGGACGGCCGGGATGCGGCTCGCGTACGTGACCAACAACGCCTCCCGCCCGCCGCGGGTGGTGGCCGAGCACCTGACCGGGCTGGGCGTGCCGGCCGAGCCGGCCGACGTGATCAACTCGGCGCAGGCGGCCGCCAGGGTGGTCGCCGAGCAGGTGCCGGCCGGGGCGAAGGTGCTGGTCGTGGGCGGTCCGGGGCTGGAGGAAGCACTGGTCGAGCGCGGGCTGGTCGCCGTGCGCTCGCTGGCCGAGGAGCCGCTCGCGGTGGTCCAGGGCTACGACCCGTCGGTCGGCTGGGCGCAGTTGGCGGAGGCCGCGTACGCGGTGCAGCAGGGGCTGCCGTGGGTGGCCTCCAACACCGACCTGACCATTCCGACCGCGCGTGGCATCGCGCCCGGCAACGGGACGCTGGTGGCGGCGGTGCGGGCGGCCGCCGGGGTGGACCCGGTGGTGGCGGGCAAGCCGCAGCCGCCGATGCACCGGGAGACCGTGCTGCGGACCGGCGCGCGGCGGCCACTGGTGGTCGGCGACCGGCTGGACACCGACATCGAGGGCGCGTTCAACGGCGGGGTGGACAGCCTGCTGGTGTTCACCGGGGTGACCACCCCGGCGCAGCTGCTGGTGGCCCCGGCCGAGCACCGGCCGACCTATCTGTCGGCGGACCTGCGCGGGCTGCTGGAGCCGCACCCGGCGGTCACGACCGGGGCGGACGGCTTCGGTTGCGGCGGCTGGGTCGCGTCGGCCGCCGGCGGCGTGCTGCGGCTGGACGGCGGCGGGGACCGCTGGGACGGTCTGCGGGCGCTGTGCGCGGCGGCGTGGACGGCGCTGGACGCGGACGGCGCACCGGCCGACGGGCGCAAGGCCCTGGCCGAGCTGGGGTTCTGAGTCGCCGCACGGCGCTCAGGGCGAGGGCGGTCGGGGCCAGGACGCTCAAGGCGAGGGCGGTTGGGTCCAAGAGGGAAGGACCACGGCGGCCGGGTTCAGAGCAGGGTGCGCAGCCGCAGCAGGTCGCGGAAGCCCGCCTCCAGCCGGATCCGGCCGCCCGCCCAGGCGGACGCGAAGTTGAGCCCGCCGAAGACCACGGCGACCAGGTCGTCGCTGCTCATGGTGAGCCGGATCGCCGCCTTCTCGGCCGGGGCGCCGGGGGCCGAGGCGAGGCCTTGGATCCGGCCGTCGCGCAGTTGGCCGGTGAAGGTCAGGTCGAGGTCGGTGATCCGGCAGCTGAGCGAGCGGTCGAGGGCGGCCGCCTTGCGGACGTCACCGGTGGACTTCGCCATGTTCCGGCTGAGCTGTTCCAGCGCCTCGCGGCACTCCTCGGCGTTGGCCATGGCGGTGGTTCCCCTCCCTGGGCTTCCTGGTGGTTGCGGCAGGTGACGGCGGTGGTCCCTGCCGGGCCACGGTACCGCAGGCGGGTTTTGGCGGTAGCGTCGTCCGTGGGGTGCCCGGATCGGCCCGGGCACCGACGGCGACGGAGCGATGCGCGCAGGCGCTAAGGAGGCACCCGGATGCTGCCGAGGACGGTGCGGGGAGTGGTGGAGGTCGCCGCCGGGCTGGCGGAGGAGGTCGGCAAGCGGGTCGTCGGGACGGCGGCCGTGATCCTGGAGCGGACCGGGGTCGACGTCACCGAGGTCGAGCGTCGGCTGGGCGGGCAGTTCCCGCCGTCGGCGAAGACGCTGCAGACGCTGGCGGAGGAGGCGGTCACCGCCGGGCGGGCCGGGGTGGACCTGGCCGTCGGGGTGGCGCGCGGCGAGGTGGAGAAGGCCTTCGAGAAGGTCGGCGACCAGGTGATGAAGGTCGGCGTGGTGCTCGCCTACCTGGAGAGCAAGCTGCGCGAGGCCGAGGAGGAGGCCGAGCCTGCGGTGCGGTCGGCCGGGGTCGACGAGGCGGCGGAGCCGACGCCGGCGCCCCGGGCGGACGACCTGTTCGGGCGCGGCTGGGAGCGGGCGGACGAGCAGTCGGCGGCCCCGGTGGCGGGGGAGCCGATAGTGGCCGAACGGGTGGAGGTGGACGAGCCGGTCGAGGTCGACCCGCCCGTCCCGCCGGTACGGCCGTCGCTACCGGGGAAGGCCGCCGCGAAGCGGACCCCGGTGAGGAAGGCCCCGGCGACGGAGCAGGCCTCGGCGGAGCAGGCCCCGGCGGAGAAGGCCTCGACGGAGCAGACCCCGGCGGCGGGCCGGGCCGGGGCGAAGAAGTCCCCGGCGAAGAAGGCGGCCGCCAAGAAGCCGGTGGCCAAGAAGACGGCCGCCAAGAAGACGACCGTGCGCAAGACGGCCGTCAAGAAGACCGCCACCGCGCAGCAGGCCGCCGCCGAGCCGGCCGCGCAGCCCAAGGCGCCCGCGAAGCGCACGGCGACGAAGAAGACCACCGTCCGCAAGGCCACCAGCACGAAGAAGCCCGATGACCGGACCAGCTGAAGCCGTCGAACCGCTCGGCGTGGAACAGACCCCGACCGGCCACCCCGTGGTGGACGCCGGGCTGGCCCGGCTGGAGGCCCTGGACGGGGTCCCGGCCGAGGCACACGTCGAGGTGTACGAAGATGTTCACCAGCGGCTGGCCGACACGCTGGCCGCGCTCGACCAGGAATGACCCTGGAACGACCCGTAGGACTCGTAGGAGCTGAAACACCAGTGGCAGTGGCACGACGCCGACTCGACGCGGAGCTGGTCCGCCGCAAGCTGGCCCGGTCGCGTGAGCACGCGTCCGAGCTGATCGCGGCCGGCCGGGTGACCGTCGGAGGCACCACCGCGACCAAGCCGGCCACCCAGGTGGAGACCTCGGCGGCGGTCGTGGTGGCCAAGGACGACAACGACCCCGACTACGTCTCGCGCGGCGGGCACAAGCTGGCCGGGGCGTTCGCCGCCTTCGTCCCGCAGGGCCTGGTGGTCGAGGGCCGCCGGGCGCTGGACGCGGGCGCCTCCACCGGCGGCTTCACCGACGTCCTGCTGCGGGCCGGCGCGGTCGGCGTGCTGGCGGTGGACGTCGGCTACGGGCAGCTCGCGTGGTCGCTGCAGAGCGACGAGCGGGTGACGGTGATGGACCGCACCAACGTCCGGGAGCTGACCCTGGAGCTGATCGGCGGCACCCCGGTCGACCTGGTGGTCGGCGATCTGTCGTTCATCTCGCTGGGCCTGGTGCTGCCCGCGCTGGCCGCCTGCGCGGCCGGGGACGCGGACCTGGTGCTGATGGTCAAGCCGCAGTTCGAGATCGGCAAGGAGCGTCTGGGCAGCGGCGGGGTGGTGCGCAGCCCCCAGCTGCGTGCCGAGATGGTGCGCCAGGTCGCCGGGCAGGCGTGGGGGCTCGGGCTGGGCGTGCGCGCCGTCACCGCGAGCCCGCTGCCGGGCCCGTCCGGGAACGTGGAGTACTTCCTGTGGCTGCGCCGGGACGCCCCGCAGCTGGATCCCGCCGAGGCGGACCGGGCCGTCGCGGAGGGGCCCCGATAGGGTGCTGTGGGGGCGTCCGGTCCGTCATGCTGTGTGACGCGGCCGTACCGGGGCCGAAGGCGACCCGGCAGGCGTGAGGGAGAGGGCAGCGGCATGAGCGATGAAGAACGTACGGTCTTCCTGATCGCGCACACCGGCCGGGCGGCGGCGCTGCGCAGCGTCGAGGCCCTGGTGCACGGGCTGCTGAAGGCGGGCATCCGGATCAGACTGCTCGCCTCCGAGGCGCTGGACCTGGACCTGCCGGACGGGGTCGAGAAGGTGGCCGGGGGGCCGGGCGCGGCGGACGGCTGCGAGCTGATCCTGGTCGCTGGCGGGGACGGGACGCTGCTGCGCGGGGCGGAGCTGGCCCGTGAGCACGGGCTGCCGATGCTCGGGATCAACCTGGGCCGGGTCGGCTTCCTCGCCGAGGCCGAGCGGGACGATCTGGCCGTGGTGGTCGAGCGGGTGGTCGACGCCGACTACGAGGTCGAGGAGCGGATGACGATCGACGTCATCGTCCGCACCAACGGCGATGTGGTGCACCAGGACTGGGCGTTGAATGAGGCGTCGATCGAGAAGGCGTCCCGGGAGCGGATGCTGGAGGTGGTGACCGAGGTGGACGGCCGCCCGGTCTCCAACTTCGGCTGCGACGGCGTGGTGTGCGCGACGCCGACCGGCTCCACCGCGTACGCGTTCTCCGGCGGCGGGCCGGTGGTGTGGCCGGAGGTGGAGGCGCTGCTGATGGTGCCGATCTCCGCGCACGCGCTGTTCGCCCGCCCGCTGGTGACCTCGCCGGATTCGGTGCTGGCCGTCGAGGTGCAGCCCAAGACCCCGCACGGCGTGCTCTGGTGCGACGGGCGGCGCACGGTCGAACTGCCCGCCGGCGCACGGGTGGAGGTCCGCCGGGGGCAGACCCCGGTGCGCCTGGCCAGACTGCACCGGGCGCCGTTCACCGACCGGCTGGTGGCCAAGTTCGCGCTGCCGGTGACGGGTTGGCGCGGGCGGGCGAACACCCACTGCTGATGGCCCGTCAGGCCGCTGGTCAGATCGCCAGCGGCGGGGTGTCGCCGGGCGGCCCGTACCGGCCGCCCGCCGTCGCCCGGGCGGCGGTCTCGGCGAGCCGCTGCACGGCGGCGGGGACGGCCGGGGCCGGCACGGTGAGCGGGATCCGGACGTGGTGCTCGAACGCGCCGTCCGAGCCGAACCGGTTGCCCGAGGCGATCCGCACCCCGGCGCGTTCCCCGGACCGGGCCAGCGCCGCGCCGGACAGCCCGCCGGTGGACACCCAGAGCGAGAGCCCGCCGGGCGGCGGCGTGAACGACCAGCCCGGCAGGTGCTCGGGCAGTGCGGCGGCGAAGGCGTGCGCCGTCGCCCGCAGCCGGTCCAACTGGTGCGCCCGGACGGCGGGCAGCGGCTCGCCCAGCAGTTCGGCGGCGATCAGCTGCTCCAGGACCGGCGTGCCGACGTCGCTGTAGACCCGGTCGGCGGCCAGCCGGCGCACCAGCGCGGGCGCGGCCCGGACCCAGCCGATCCGCAGGCCGCCCCAGAGCAGCTTGCTGGCCGAGCCGACGGTGACCACCTGGGCGGAGCGGTCCAGCGCCGCCATCGGGCGCGGCAGCGGGACGGACTCCGGTACGCCCCAGCCGAGTTCGGCGGTGGTCTCGTCGACCAGGACGACGCTGCCGGCGGCCCGGGCGGCGGCCAGCAGCTCGCGGCGCTGCTCCTCGCCGATCAGCGCGCCGGTCGGGTTGTGGAAGTCCGGGATCACGTAGGCGACCTTGGGCGCGGCCCCGCGCAGCACCCCGCGCCACTCGGTGAGGTCCCACTCAGGCTGGGGGCGGTAGCCGTACGGCACCGGCACCAGGCGGGCGCCGGTGATCCGGAGCGCCTGGAGGGTGTGGGCGTAGCTGGGCGCCTCGACGGCGACCCGGTCGCCGCGGCCGATCAGCGCCCGCTGGACCAGGTGCAGCCCGCCCATCGCGCCGGTGGTGACGAGGATCTGGTCGGGGGTGGTGGGCAGGCCGCGCTGGGTGTAGCGGCGGGCGAGGGCCTCGCGCAGCACCGGGACGCCGGTGGGGTAGTGGCCGTGCCCGGCGGCGTAGCAGGGCAGCTGCTCGACGGCCCGGACGGCGGCCTCGCCGAGGAAGGGCTGCGGGGCCGGCAGGGCGGCGACGCCGAGGTCCAGGGTGCGGCCCTGCTCGTCCGGGGGGACGGGGTGCAGCGCGTCGCTGGGCGGCGGGGCGCCCTCGGGCAGGGTGGTCCAGCTGCCGGCGCCGCGGCGGCTGAGCAGGTAGCCGTCGGCGCGCAGGGTCTCGTAGGCGGTGGCGACGGTGGTGCGGCTCAGCTCCAGGGCGCCGGCGAGTTCGCGCTCGGCGGGCAGCCGGGCGCCGACCGGCAGGCGGCCCTCGGTGACCAGCAGCCGGATCTGCCCGGCGAGGGTCCGGTAGGCGGGGCGGCGGGCGGTGGCCGGCTCGGGCAGCCGGGCGGCGGCGAGCAGCCGGGCGAGCGCGGGCGGGGTGACGGTGGTGTGCCAGTCGGCCAAGGCTGATCAGTCCACTTGCTCGAAATTGGCCCTGGAGTGGGCTCTATTGGCCTGACCATCATGGCAGTGCGGCCGTCGAGTCCGCCACCGCCGGGGCCGCCCGGGGTGCAGCACCACCCGCAGGAGCGCCCGATGGCCACCACGACCACGCCCACGACCACGCCCGAACCCGCCCCGGAGGCCGCCCGGCCCCCGCTCGCCGCCCGGGTGCTCGGCGACACCCACGCCCTGGGCCGCCGGATCCCGCAGCTCGCCGTCGGCCTCTACCTGTACGGCGCGAGCATGGCGCTGATGCTGCGCTCCGGCCTCGGCCTCGACCCGTGGGACGTCTTCCACCAGGGCCTGCAACGCGTCGCCGGCCTCTCGGTGGGCACCTGGGTGACCATCTGCGGCGCCCTGGTCCTGCTGCTGTGGATCCCGATCCGCCAGCGCCCGGGCGTCGGCACCGTCGCCAACGTGCTGGTGCTGGGCGCCTCGATGGACCTCACGCTGCGGCTGGTCGACGGCCCGCACGGGCTGCCCGCCCGGATCGCGCTGATGGCCGCCGCGATCCTGCTCAACGGCCTGGCCACCGGCCTCTACATCGGTGCCCGCCTGGGCCCGGGCCCGCGCGACGGCCTGATGACCGGCCTGCACCGGCGCACCGGGCGTTCGCTGCGGCTGATCCGCACCGGCATCGAGGTGACGGTACTGGTCGCCGGCGTCCTGCTGGGCGGCACCGCCGGGGTCGGCACGGTCGCGTACGCACTGGCGATCGGCCCGCTGGTGCAGATCTTCCTGCCGTGGTGCACGGTGCCGGGACCCGGGCAAACGCCCCGGAAGGGGTGAACTTCCGGGCGCGGAGTTGCCGCGCGGCGTTGCCGCTCGTCGCGCGCCGGGGGTGGAACCTCGTAAGGTCGTCTCCGTGTTGGACGAGATGCGGATACGGGATCTTGGGGTCATCGACGACGCGGTGGTCGAACTCGCCCCCGGCTTCACCGCCGTGACCGGTGAGACCGGCGCCGGAAAGACCATGGTCGTGACCAGCCTCGGCCTGCTGCTCGGCGGCCGCGCCGACCCGGGCCTGGTGCGCAACGGGACCGGACGCGCCGTCGTCGAGGGCCGGCTGGAGCTGCCCCCCGGCTCCCCGGCGGCGATCCGCGCGGCCGAGGCCGGGGCCGAACTGGACGAGGGCGCCCTGCTGATCAGCCGGACCGTCTCCGCCGAGGGCCGCTCCCGGGCGTACGTCGGCGGTCGGGCCGTCCCGGTCGGGCTGCTCACCGAACTCGGCGAGGAACTGATCGCCGTGCACGGCCAGACCGACCAGCAGCGGCTGCTGCGCCCGGCCCGCCAGCGCGGCGCGCTGGACCGTTACGCGGGCGAGGCGGTGGCCGAGCCGCTGGCCCGCTACCGGGAGACCTACCGGAGCCTGCGCGAGGTCTCGGCCACCCTGGAGGAGCTGACCACCCGGGCCCGTGAGCGCGCGCAGGAGGCCGATCTGCTGCGCTTCGGCCTGGACGAGATCGCCGCCGCCGAGGCGGTGGCCGGCGAGGACACGGAGCTGGCCGCCGAGGCCGAGCGGCTGGGCCACGCCGACGCGCTGTCCTCCGCCGCGACCCTCGCCCACGCCGCCCTGGCCGGCGACCCGGCCGACCCGGAGGCACTGGACGCGGGCACCCTGCTCGCGCAGTCCCGCCGCGCCCTGGACGCCGTGCGCCACCACGACGAGCGCCTCGCCGGCCTTGCCGACCGCCTCAACGAGGTCGGCTACCTGCTCGCCGACGTGGCCGGCGACCTGGCCGGCTACGCGGACGACCTGGACGCCGACCCCGTCCGGCTCGCCGCCGTCGAGGACCGCCGGGCCGTCCTGGCCCAGCTGCTGCGCAAGTACGGCGGCCCGGAGAACTCCCTCGCCGAGGTGCTCGCCTGGGCCGAGGCCGGCTCCGCCCGGCTCGCCGAACTCGACGGCGACGACGACCGGATCGACCAGCTCGGCGCCCAGGAGACCGCGCTGCGGGCCGAGTTGGCCGAGCTGGCGGCCGAGGTGTCGGGCGCCCGGCAGGCCGCGGCCGGGCGTTTCGCCGACGCCGTCTCCGCCGAACTCGCCGAACTGGCGATGCCGCACGCCCGGGTGACCTTCTCGATCGCCCAGGTCGACGACCTGTCGGGGATCGAGGTCGACGGCCGCACCGTCGCCTACGGCCCGCACGGCGTGGACGAGGTCGAGGTGCTGCTCGCCCCGCACCCCGGCGCCCAGCCCCGCCCGATCGCCAAGGGTGCCTCCGGCGGTGAGCTGTCCCGCGTGATGCTCGCCGTCGAGGTGGTCTTCGCGGGCGCCGACCCCGTCCCCACCTACCTGTTCGACGAGGTGGACGCGGGCGTCGGCGGCAAGGCCGCGGTCGAGATCGGCCGCCGGCTGGCCAAACTGGCCGAATCCGCCCAGGTCGTGGTGGTCACCCACCTGCCGCAGGTCGCCGCCTTCGCGGACCGGCACCTGGTGGTGGAGAAGACCAACGACGGCACCGTGACCCGCAGCGGCGTCAAGGTGCTGAACGACGAGGAGCGGGTGCGCGAACTCTCCAGGATGCTGGCCGGCCTGGAGGACTCCGAGCTCGGCCGGGCCCACGCCGAGGAACTGCTGGCCGCCGCCCGGGCCCCGCGCCACCGCTAACGCGGGTCCGGCACCCCCCGGCTGGACCTGCTGCGACAGGCCCTGGCCGGGGCGTCCGACCCGCCGACAGGGCCGGGTGGCCCTTGCGGACGGAAGGCGACGCGCCCCCGGTGGCGCCGACTGTCCAAGAGGGCCGCCGACCTGGCATGGTGGCGGCTGGACACTGGCTTTCCAGTCCCGAGCGCCGCCGACGGGCAACCCTCGCGAAGCGGCGCGCGAACCTGATCGAGTCGGATGCGAGAGAACGTGGACCATTCCGCCGCCCGGGCCGCCGCTGCCACCCCAGAACCGGGGCAGCTGCACGTGGTACTCGTCCTGGCCGCCAGCACCGGCGGTATCGGTGCCCACGTGCGCTCCCTGGCGCAGGGCCTCGTCGCGCACGGCGTGATCGTCACGGTGTGCGCCCCGGCCGGCACGGACGCGCTGTTCGGCTTCTCCCGCACCGGCGCCAGGTTCCACACCGTCGACATCACCCCCACCGCCGGCGCCCGCAGTGACGCCGCCGCGATCGGCGAGCTGCGCCGGGCCTTCACCGGCGCCGACGTGGTGCACGCGCACGGGCTGCGCGCCGGGCTGCTCGCCGACCTCGCCCTGCGCACCGCAGGCCGCTTCCCGGGCCTGCGCCCGGAGACCCCGCTGGTGGTCACCTCCCACCACGCGCTGCTGGCCACCGGTCTGGAGCGCCGCCTGCAGCGGCTGATGGAGCGCCGGGTCGCGCGCGCCGCCGACCTCGTCCTCGGCGCCTCCTCCGACCTGGTCGCCCGGGCCCGCGAGCTGGGCGCCACCGATGCCCGGCTCGGCCCGGTGGCCGCCCCGCCGATGCCCGAGGGCCGGCTCGACCGGGCCGCGGCGCGCGCCGCGCTGCTCGGCGACGGCCCGGACCGGCCGCTGGTGCTGGCGGTCGGCCGGCTCGTCCCGCAGAAGGCCTTCGGGCTGCTGCTGGACGCCACCCGCGAGCTGTCCGTGCTGGACCCGGAGCCGCTGCTGCTGCTCGCCGGGGACGGGCCGGAGGCGGCCGGGCTGCGCGAGCGGGTCGCCGCCGAGAAGCTGCCGGTGCGGCTGCTCGGCTTCCGCACCGACGTGCCCGACCTGCTGGCGGCCGCCGACGTGGTGGTGGTCGCCAGTCGTTGGGAGGCCCGCTCGCTGGTGGTGCAGGAGTCGATGCGGGCCGGCGTGCCGGTGGTCGCCACCGCCGTCGGCGGGATCCCCGAGCTGGTCGGCGACGCGGCCGTGCTGGTGCCGGCCGGCGACCCGGTCGCGATCGGCCGGGCGGTGCGCGGGCTGCTGGCCGACCCGGCGGGCCGCGAGCGGCTGGTGGCGGCCGGCCGGCAGCAGGCCGAGACCTGGCCGGACGAGGCCGCCACCGTCGCCCAGGTGCTCAGCACCTACGACGAGCTGGTCCAGCGGGACTAGGGCCAATGCCAGTGACTTTAGGTTGTGTCGTGCTGGGTGACGGTGACTGTTGCCGGTTGTGGTGGTGGCCAGTTGTGGTGTTGGGCGCGTTTGAGGG
>NZ_JBHWIO010000135.1:6469-14896 GCF_042732075.1 Kitasatospora sp. NPDC059812 | reverse complement strand
CCCCGATGTGAGTGCGGCTCGTGGGCCCGGAGTTGTGTATAAGAGACAGGAGGGTGGGCGCGCGGCGGCGGCCGCCGCGCGGATGACCCGCTACCTCGACGACAACTTCGACCGCCCGGTACGGGTACGGGACGTCGCCACCCAGGTCCACCTGAGCGAGCGCCACGCAGCACGGCTCTTCCAGCAGGAGACGGGGTGCACGATCATCGCCTACCTGACCCGCCGACGGCTGGACGTCGCCGCGCAGCGCCTGGCCGATCCCGCGCTGCGCCCGCTGTCCGTCGCGGCCGTCGCCCGCTCCTGCGGCTATGCGGACACCCGGCACTTCAGCACCGCGTTCCGGCGCTACTGGGGAGCGCTCCCGACGCAGGTGCGGGCCGGGGGCGGCACCACCCACGGCCTGTCCGCGGACCGCGGCGCGATCCGGTAGCCGATGGCCGACCACGCCGGGGGTGGGTGTGGCCGGGGCCGGGCGTCGGTTCTTGGGCGGATCGGCCTATTCGGCCCCGCGAGCCGTGGCTGCGACGGCGACGGCCGCCCTACCGTGGGCGAATGACCGATCATCAGACCGCGCGACCCGCGATGGGCCGGGCGGGCTACCTCGGGGCGGCCGCCGGCTTCGCCGTCTGCATGGCGGGCACCACCCTGCCCACCCCGCTGTACGGGCTGTACCAGGAGCAGATCGGCTTCTCCGAACTGATGGTGACGGTCGTCTTCGCCATCTACGCCTTCGGCGTCATCGGCGTCCTGCTGCTCGTCGGCAACGTCTCCGACTCCGTCGGACGCCGGCCCGTCCTGCTCTGCGGACTGGCGCTCGCGGCGTGCAGCGCCCTCGCCTTCCTGGCCGAAGGCGGCCTCCCGCTGCTGGCCCTGGGCCGACTGCTGTCCGGCCTGTCCGCGGGCCTGTTCACCGGCACCGCCACCGCGTACGTCCTGGAGCTCGCCCCACCCGGACACCAGGCCCGCGCGGGCTTCGTCGCGACCGCCGCCAACATCGGCGGCCTGGGCTGCGGACCGGTGCTGTCGGGACTGCTCGCCGAGTACACACGCCACCCCCTCACCCTGCCGTTCGCCGTGCACCTGGTGCTGCTCGCCGCCTCCTTCACCGTCACCTGGCTCCTGCCGGAGACCGTCACCGGCGCCCGCCCGCTGCGCACCGCCCGGCCGCGCCGGCCGTCCCTGCCGCCGGAGGTCCGCGGGGTGTTCGTCCCGGCCGGGCTCGCCGCGTTCGCGGGCTTCTCCCTGCTGGGCGTCTTCACCTCCGTCAGCCCGGCCTTCCTCGCCCAGCGGCTGGACGTCCACAGCCCGGCCGTCGTCGGCCTGATCGTGTGCACGGCCTTCTTCGCCTCCATCCTCGGCCAGCTCCTGGTGCCCCGGCTGGGCACCGCCCGGGCGATCCCGATCGGCTGCCTGGTGCTCATCGCCGGGCTGGCCCTGATGGCCGGTTCCCTCGCCTGGACGGCCCTGCCACTGCTCGTGCTCAGCGCCCTGGTGGGCGGCGCCGGCCAGGGCATGGGCCTGCGCGGAGCGGTCGGCGAGATCGCCGCCGCCGCGCCCGCCGAGCACCGCGGCGGCGCCCTGTCGGCGCTCTTCGTGGTCGCCTACTTCGGCATCTCGATCCCGGTGATCGGCATCGGCCTGCTCACCGCGCCGATCGGCCTGGCCCGCGCCGGCCTGGTCTTCACCGCCTGCATGGCCCTGCTCGCCGCCGCCTCCGGCGCCTACCTGCTGCGCCGGGCCCGCGCCGGCTCCTGAACCGGCTCTTGAACCGGCCGCGGCCCGGTGGCGCCCGCGCGCTTCCACGCGCTCTCGCGCAGCAGCCGCAGGCCGTTGAGGCCGACGATGACGGTCGAGCCCTCGTGGCCGAGGACGCCGAGCGGCAGGGGCAGGGTGGCGACCAGGTCCCACACGACCAGGCCGGAGATGAACACCGAGGCGATCACCAGGTTCTGGACGACCAGCCGCCGGGCCGCCCGGGACAGCGCGATCACCGTGGGGACGGTCGCGAGTTCGTCGCGGACGACGACCGCGTCGGCGGTCTCCAGCGCCAGGTCGGAGCCCGCCCGGCCCATCGCGATGCCGGTGTGGGCGGCGGCGAGGGCGGGGGCGTCGTTGACGCCGTCGCCGATCACCAGCACCTTGCGCCCGGCCCGCTCCTGCTCCTGGACGGCGGCGACCTTGTCCTGGGGGAGCAGCCCGGCGCGGACGTCGGTGATGCCGACCTCGGCGGCGAGGCGGGCGGCGGCGCGCGGGTTGTCTCCGGTCACCAGCACCGGGGCGGCGCCGGTCAGGGCCGCCAGGGCGGTGACGGTGGCGGCGGCGTCGGGGCGCAGGCGGTCGGCGATGCCGAGCACGCCGACCGGGGCGCCGTCGCGCTGGACCAGGACGGCGGTGCGCCCGTCGCGCTCCAGTTCCTCGGCGACGGCGGTGGCCTCCGTCTCCGCCTCTGCCTCGGCGGAGGGCGCGTCGGCGGCGCCGGCGAGGAGCCGGGCGGGGGCGCCGACCGCGATGACGGCACCGCAGACGGTGGCGGTCACCCCGATGCCGGGGGTGGAGGCGAAGCCCTCGGCGACCGGCAGGTCGAGGCCGCGCCGGCGGGCGGCGTCGACCACCGCGCGGGCCAGCGGGTGCTCGCTGGGGTGCTCGGCGGCGGCCGCCAGGGTCAGCAGTTCGTCCTCGTCCAGGCCGCTGCCGGCGAGGGGGAGCAGGTCGGTGATCCGGGGGGTGCCCTCGGTGAGGGTGCCGGTCTTGTCCAGCGCGACCGCGTCGACCTGCCCGAGCCGCTCCATCACGACGGCGGACTTCACCAGGACGCCGTGGCGGCCGGCGTTGGCGATCGCGGACAGCAGCGGCGGCATGGTGGCCAGCACCACGGCGCAGGGCGAGGCGACGATCATGAAGGTCATCGCCCGCAGCAGCGAGCCGGTCACGGCGGCCCCGAAGGCCAGCGGGACGAGGAAGACGGCGAGGGTCGCGAAGACCATGCCCAGGGAGTAGCGCTGCTCGACCCTCTCGATGAACAGCTGGGTGGGGGCCTTGGTCTCCGAGGCCTCCTCGACCATGGCGACGATCCGGGCGATCACCGAGTCGGAGGCGTCGCGCTCGACCTTCACCCGCAGGGCGCCGGTGCCGTTCAGGGTGCCGGCGAAGACCTCGTCGCCCTGCTGCTTGGGGGCCGGCAGCGGCTCGCCGGTGATGGTGGCCTGGTCGATCTCGCTCGCGCCGTCCAGGACGCGGCCGTCGGCGCCGACGCGCTCGCCGGGGCGGATCAGGATGGTGTCGCCGACCACCAGGTCCTCGGTGGCGACGGTCTCCTCGCCGCCGTCGTCCAGCAGGCGGGTGGCGGTGGTGGGGGCGAGGTCGAGCAGGCCGCGCACCGAGTCCTGGGTGCGGGCGGTGGCCAGCGCCTCCAGCGCGCCCGAGGTGGCGAAGATGACGATCAGCAGCGCGCCGTCCATCACCTGCCCGATCGAGGCCGCGCCGATCGCGGCGACGATCATCAGCAGGTCGACGTCGAGGGTCTTCTCGCGCAGCGCCTGAAGTCCGGCCCAGCCGGGCTCCCAGCCGCCGGTGGCGTAGGCGATCGCGTACAGCGGCCCCCAGGCCCAGGCCGGGGCGCCGGCCAGCTGGAGCGGCAGGGCGGTCAGGAAGGCGACGGTCGCGGCGGCGGCCCAGCGGGCCTCGGCCAGCGCGAAGACGCGCGTACGGCGCTTGGGAGCGGCGCCGCCGCGCGGGGCTGCGGCGGCTGGGCGCTCGGTGAGGGTTGCGGACATGGCTGTGGTGTTCCTCCACGCGGACACGACGGGGCGACGCGTCGACCATACAGGAATACATGAACAGCTCTTCATTTATTCCCGCTGGATTGACCCTCCCGGGTGATGGAGTTGTCGCCCCGCCCGGTAGCCCTGGCTAGTTGGCCCGCGCGGTGAGGCCTTGTGGCCAGTGGCGGTGGTACTGGTCGATGACGTAGTCGTGGCCGTGGAGCCAGCCGTCCGCGGCCGGGTGGGCGTCGGTGAGGTGGGGGTGGCCCGGGGGCAGGTCGGCGTGGACGTGGTCGAGCCTGGCGGGGTCGCGGGCGGGCCAGATCGAGGTGGCGGCGGTGGCGGCGAGCAGGGCGATGGTGCCGAGGACGACGGCGGTCACCGGGAGGCCGGCGCCGGCGGCGAGCCAGCCGGCGAGGGGGTAGGTGAGCAGCCAGCAGCTGTGCGAGAGGGAGAACTGAGCGGCGAAGGCGGCCGGCAGGTCCGCGTCGGCGGCGGAGCGGCGGATCAGGCGCCCGCCCGGCGTGAGGACGGCGGAACAGGCGGCGCCGATCGCGGCCCAGGACGCCAGCAGCGCGCCCCAGGACCAGCCGCCCGGGGCCGCGGCGGTGACGGCGGCGACGGCGGCCAGGACGGCGGGGAGCGCGAAGGCGGCCGGGAGCATGACGGCGCGGTCGGAGAGTCGCCGCAGGAGCCGGGGCAGGAGCAGGGCGGTCAGCATGGAGCCGGCTCCGTAGGCGCCCAGGGCGAGCGAGACCGCGCCGGCCGGGCGGTGGAAGTGCTCGCGGACCGCGACGACCGTGTCGACGAAGACGATCGCCCCGGCGGCGGCGACCGCGAGGTCGAGCGCGAGCAGGGCCCGCAGGCGGGGGGTGGCCCAGAACAGGCGGGTGCCGAAGGCGGCCTTGGCGCAGGCGCCGCCGGTCCGCTCGACGGGGGCGGGCTTGGGCAGGACGACGGAGACGACCAGGGTGGCGGAGGCGAGGAAGCCCGCGGTGGTGCCGGTGAACAGCCAGGTGTACGGGACCAGCGCGAGCAGGCCCGCGGCGAGCGCGGGGCTGAACAGGGACTCCAGGTCGTAGGCGAGGCGGGACATCGACAGCGCCTGGGTGTAGTCCCGTTCGGCCGGCAGCACCTCGGGGATGGTGGCCTGGAAGGCCGGTGTGAAGGCGGCCGAGGCGGCCTGGAGCAGGAAGATCAGGACGTAGATCTGCCAGGCCTGGCTGACGAACGGCAGGGCGAGCGCGACGGCGGCACGGGTGAGGTCCATCGCCACCAGCAGCGTTCGGCGCGGAATGCGGTCGGCGAGGGCGCCGACCGCCGGTGCGACGGCCACGTAGGCGACCATCTTGACGGCCAGCGCGGTGCCGAGGACGGCCGAGGCGTCGGCGCCGGCGATGTCGTAGGCGAGCAGGCTCAGCGCCACGGTGGCCAGGCCCGTGCCCACCAGGGCGATGACCTGGGCTGCGAACAGGTGGCGGTAGGTGCGGTTGCGCAGTGTGGACAGCATCGGCCCCGTCCCGGTCGGCGGCGTGGTGCGGCGGCACCATCGTAGCCAACACGTGCATACGTGTGCACGTGTTAGTTGCGATGGCGCGGTCCTCGCTGCCGTTCCGGTCTGCGGGGTCGGGTCGGGTCGGTCGTGCGGCGGGTCGGTCGTGCGGCGGGTCAGTCGTGCGGCGGGAGGGAGCCGATCTGGTGGTCGGCGACGTTCAGCGCCTCGTCGATCAGGCGCCGGAGGTGCCCGTGGCGCAGCGAGTAGACGACGCGGCGCCCGTCCCTGCGTGTGGTGACCAGGCCCGCGAGGCGGAGCTTCGCGAGGTGCTGGCTGACGGAGGTGCGCGGGGCCCCGCAGGCCTCGATGAGGGAGGTGACGTCGGCCTCGCCTGCGCCGAGCCGGTGCAGCAGCGCAAGCCGGGTGCGGTCCGCGAGCAGGGCGAGGACGGACGCGGCGACGTCCAGCCGCTCGCCGCTGTCCTGCCCCTGCTCCTGCGAGCCGTGTGCAGCTGCCAGGTCGGTGCTTGTGCTCATGTGCTCATCGTAGGTCGGCGTGCGCCCGATGCGTGCACGCGTGCGCACGTGATGGCCCCGCGCTGTCGGGGCCGCCGGGGCGGGCCCGGTTCAGCGGCCGGGGCCCCAGCGGGCTTCGAGCCGGCGGGTGCCGTCGGGGGTGGTGACGGCCCGCCAGCTGGCCCGCATCCGCACCGTGCGGCGGGCGGCGCCGGTGCCGTTGGAGGCGGTCGGGGCGCCCACGGCCTGGAGCACGGAGTTGTCCAGGGGGCTGTCGGCGAGCCTGCGCACGATCGCGGACAGGGCCGCGGCCACCGAGCCGCGCGCCGGCGCGGATGCCGGCCAGCTGGCGGGGAGGGGCTGGCGGCGGTGGAAGGCGCCGAGAACGGCCACGGGGACCTCACCTTCGTTGCGTATCGTCCGACACGGCGGATCGGATCGGGTGGCGGCTAAGGGTGCTCCGGAGGTCGGTGACGGGGCGCTGGGCCCGCGTCAGCCGGGCGGGGACGAGTCCGAGCCTAGGCCGCGGACCCTCGGGGGGCGGGTGATCCTGACGCCCCCTTGACTGTGCGGGCGCCGTCACTGACGGTGTCCTGACGGCGGCCCCGCGCATCGACGGCCTCCGGCCCGGACGCGATCGCGCTCCGGCGGGCGGCGCGTCCGGCGGGCGGGCGGCCGCGTCGTACGGGCGAGGAGGGAAGGGGAGCCATGGCAGGCCGGTCCGACGGCGCCGGCGCGGCCCGCGACGGCCGGGGGGCGAACGATTGGGACGTGACGGGTTCGTTCACTAACATCGACAGTGGCCCTGGATATAGGGAACACATCCGTTCATTACGGACAGCCGGTGAACGGGCGTGTCGAGAGGTGGAGCCGAAGAAGGTGCGCAGCCATGCCCGCTGAACCCGCAGTCGCGCGCGGACCGGCGACGGGCGCCCCGCTCCGCAGGCGCGGCGAGGCGCTGGAGAACGCCATCTTCGAGGCCGCCCTCCAGCAGCTCACCGCCGACGGCTACGCCCGGCTCACCATGGAGGGCGTCGCCGCCGCCGCGCAGACCGGCAAGGCCGCGCTCTACCGGCGCTGGCCCTCCAAGGAGGAACTGGTCAAGGACGCGCTGCGCGCCTGCCTGCCCCCGGTCGGCCCGCCGCCCGACACCGGCGGCCTGCGCGGGGACCTGCTGGAGGTGGTGACCAGGCTGCGCGCGGCGATGCTGAGCGAGCCCGGGGCCGCCGTGCGGGCCATCATGGGCGAGCTGGACCAGCAGCGGGCCCACACCTTCCTGGCGATCGTGCTGGAGCGGGTGGTGGAGCCCACCGCCGCGCTGATCGCCGAGGTGCTCGGCCGTGGTGCCACCCGGGGCGAGGTCCGCCCCGGGTCCGTCACCCCGCTGGTCACCGACGTCGTCCCGGCGCTGATGCTGTACCGGATCAAGATGTGCGGCGGCGCGCCGGAGCAGCTGGACCCGGCGGAGATCGTCGACGAGGTGCTGCTGCCGATCGTCCGCCAGTGAGGGCGGTCAGGTCGATGGCCGACGGCCGGTCAGGGGCGGGCCCCGGACCGGCCGTGGTCGTGCGGACGGGCCGTCAGCCAGCGTCGGACGGCGCCTGGGCCGGGACGGCGGGCGCCGGCGCGGAACCCGCCTCGGCGGCCCGGGCGGCTGAGGCCTCGAAGAAGCGCAGCAGCTCCACCGGGAACGGCAGCACCAGCGTCGAGTTCTTCTCCGCCGCGACCTCGACCACCGTCTGCAGCAGCCGCAGCTGCATCGCCGCCGGGGTCTCGGACATCGTGACGGCGGCCTCGGCGAGCTTGGCGGCGGCCTGGAACTCGCCGTCCGCGGTGATGATCCGGGCCCGGCGCTCGCGGTCGGCCTCCGCCTGGCGGGCCATCGAGCGCTTCATCGAGTCGGGCAGGCTGACGTCCTTGATCTCCACCCGGTCGATGTGCACGCCCCACCCGGTGGCCGGGCTCTCCATCATGATCTCCAGCCCCTGGTGCAGGTTCTCCCGGCCGGAGAGCAGATCGTCCAGCTCGCTCTTGCCGATGATCGAGCGCAGCGAGGTCTGGGCGACCTGGAGCATCGCGAAGGAGT
This sequence comes from Kitasatospora sp. NPDC059812, assembly GCF_042732075.1. NCBI lineage: Bacteria > Bacillati > Actinomycetota > Actinomycetes > Kitasatosporales > Streptomycetaceae > Kitasatospora > Kitasatospora sp. NPDC059812. The sequence goes on along the minus strand of NZ_JBHWIO010000135.1, from coordinate 7,039 downwards.
AGTTCTGGACGTCCACCGTGGCCTTGATCGGATCGACGACGCGGAAGTACAGCACGGCGTCGACGCTGACGGAGACGTTGTCCTTGGTGATGCCCTCCTGGGCGGGTACCGGCATGGTGACGACCTGGACGTTGACCTTGCGCATCCGGTCGACCACCGGCACCAGCAGGGTGAGGCCCGGCTGGCGGACCTGCTCGCGCACCCGGCCGAGCCGGAACACCACGCCGCGCTCGTATTGCTGCACCACCCGCACGCCGGTGATCAGCCAGAACAGCGCCAGCACGACGACGAGAACGACAATTGCCACGTTCGTCCGACCTTCCCCGTAGCGGCGCAGCCCGGGCCGGGTCCTGAGCGGGCCCTGTCGCGCGGGTGCGAGCCGCGCAGGACAGTATGCGCCCCGGCCGCGGGGATCGACAGCCGCGTGCGCCGGGGATCCTGACGGACCGTCCGCTCCGCCGGTCCGGCCGTTCGGCGACGCCGGGGAACGGGGCTGACCGGCAGTGGGCCGCCCCCCCCCCGCCCCCCCCCCCCCGGGGGGGGGGGGTGGCGCCGGGGGGGGGCCCCCCG
>NZ_JBHWIO010000135.1:0-6460 GCF_042732075.1 Kitasatospora sp. NPDC059812 | reverse complement strand
CCCGCGCGCCCCCGGGCGCGGGGGTGGCGCACCCACGCCCGTGGTGCGCACCACGGGCGTCCTGGAACTCCGTTCTCCTAGCCGGCGAAGGCGGCCGCGTGCTCGGCGGCGAACTCGGCGAAGGAGCGCGCCGGGCGGCCGGTGAGCTTCTCCACGTCGGGGCTGACGGCGGCGGCGTACCCGGCCGCGTACAGCCCGTACAGCTCGACCATGCCCTCGGCGCGCCACTGGTCCCAGCCCGCGTCGAGCATTCCGGCCAGGGCCGCCTCGGGTGCCAGTGCGGTGTACGCCACCGGGCGGCCCGCGACCGCGGCGAGCCGCTCGGCCAAGGCGTCGTGCGACAGCGCCTCCGGGCCGGTCAGGGTGTAGACCGCGCCCTCGTGGCCCTCGGTCGCCAGCACCTCGACGGCGGCCGCCGCCACGTCCCGGGCGTCCACGTACGACACCGCGCCCTCGCCGCCCGGCGCCGCGAGGGTGCCGGCCCGGACGCCCGCGGCCATGCCCAGGACGTTCTGGTGGAAGCCGTTCGGCGCCACGACCGTCCACGGCAGCCCGGAGGCCCGCAGGTGGTCCAGGCCGCTGACGTGTGCGCCCACGAAGCGGACGCCCTCCGGCCGCTGCTCGACGCCCGCCGCCGCGTGCAGCACGATCCGGGGCCGCCGGCCGGTGCGCACGGCCGCGTCGATCACGTTCCGCTCGTGGGCGGCCATCTCGGGGTGGACGGCCACCAGGAGGTAGACGACGTCGGCCCCGGCCAGGGCCGCGTCCAGCGAAGCCGGGTCCGAGAAGTCGGCGGCCGCCCGCTCGACCGCGTCGTCCCACTCCGCCGGGCCCGGCGAACCGGCGCGCACCAGCGCCCGCACCGCCTCGCCGCGCTCGCGCAGCCCCACGACCACCTTCGACCCGACCGTACCGGTGGCACCCGTCACAACGATCACGGATGGCACTCCTCCCCGTAGCGGACGCCGACCTGATTCGACGTCAGCGTGATGATCGCAGGCGGGGCGGAGCCGATCAAGGTCGGGCCCGCCGGGCTCGGGCCGGTCGGGTGGGCCGGCCACGGTTCGCCCCGAGCCGACACGCACGGCGCCCCGCCGTTCCTCGACTTGGCGCGCGCCGGGCGCTTGGATGGATCCGGCCTGGTCACCGCCCGGACACGACCCGGGACACGACGCCGGGCGCGACCCCGGGCACCCGCCGGCAAGCCGAGGAGCCACCACCGTGAACGACACCCCTGACGCCGTCGACCGGGCCGAACCCGCCGCCGTGGCCGGCCGGATCGCCGAGCGGCGCGAACAACTCGGCCTCAGCGAGGACGACCTCGCCCACCAGGCGGCCATGGCCCCCCGCTACCTGCACTACCTGCTCGAAGCCGGACCGGCCTTCGACCCCGGCGGCTTCGTCCGGATCGCCGCCGCACTCGGCCTCAGCCGCGGCGAACTGCTCGAAGGCCGCGCCGACGCCCCGCCCGGCCAGGGCGGCCCCGGCCCGCACCCGCGGCTGTTCGGCCTCACCGAACCCGAGTGCTGGGAGCTGATCGGCACCCACGGCGTCGGACGCATCGCCCTGCCGCTCCAGCCGGGCCCGGTCGTCGTCCCCGTCAACTACGTCGTCGACGACGGCACCATCGCCTACCGCACCACCGAGCGCGGCGCCCCGGCCGAGGGCACCGCGCTCTCCTTCCAGATCGACCACATCGACGAGTACCTCGGCCGGGGCTGGAGCGTCCTCCTCCTCGGCACCGCCCACCACGTGCACGACCCCGCAGCCCTGCACCACCTGGTCGGTCTCCCCGGCGCGATCCCCTGGGCCGGCGGCGACCGGACCAGCTGGATCCGGATCAGCCCGGACGAGATCACCGGCCGCCGCCTGGTGAGTGACTGAACGGTCCGTTCCGGTCGCCGGGAATCGCGGTGCTGAGCGGCCGAGTTGGCGTTGTCGTACCCCTGTCGCGGACCGGTCGGCGTGGCTAGCATGAGGCGCCAACCGCAAGGAACACCGGCCCAGGCCCCCTCTTGCGGGTCACGTCGGATCAGCGTGCCCAGGTGTCCCGCGCGCCCGGCGTGATCCGCAAGAGCAGGTCCAACCCCCAAGGGAGGAACCACCCATGAGCGCAGTGGTGACCGAGATCCGCGACGCAGGCCTGCTGGACATCGACGAGGACGTCATCGTCTTCGAGGACGAGCACGACGCGGACCTCGCCCCGGTCGCGTGTCTCGCCGACCCGTGGGTCACCTACGTTCCGACGCGCTTCGACTGCGCCGTGGACTGCTGACCCGTACCGAGGAAGCGGACCGGGGGAGGGCGGAGCGATGACCACACCACCCGACCCCGGCTCCGCCGAGGCCCTGCGGCGCCGGGTCGCCGACCTGGCGGCCGCCGCGCCCGGCCCGCGCCGCCCGCTGCACACCGACGGGCACTGGTGGTACCTCCAGGACCCGCGGATGCCGGCGCGCGCCCACGGCTGGAAGCTCCATCTGTCCGCCCGGCAGGGCCAACTCCCGCAGCTGCTGGACGCGGTGCTCCCGATCCTGCTGCGCCGCACCTGCGACGCGAAGTTCGCGGCGGGCGCGGCCGTGCTGCGGGAGCTCAACAGCGGGCTGCGCGGCCCCGCTGCCGTGGGCAAGGCCGTCACGGTCTACCCGGACGAGGCGGACCTCGTCGCGCTGGGAACGGAGTTGGCCCGGGCGCTGGCCGGCTGGGCCGGGCCCCGGGTGGTGAGCGACCTCCGGCTCCGGCCGGACGCGCCGGTCTACTACCGCTACGGACTGTTCCGGGTCACGGACGACGGCGCCGACTACGGCATGACCGGCCCGGACGGGGCGGTCTTCCCCGGCCTGGCCGAAGCCCGCTACCGCCAACCGCCCTGGGCGAGCGACCCGTTCGCGCCCGTCGCGGCCGCCGCCCGGCCGCCGACCACCCGGGTCGGCGAGGGCCGGTACCGGATCACCGCCGGGATCACCCGCTCGCCGAACGGCCACGTCTACCGCGCGGTCGAACTCGCCACCGGGCGCGAGGTGGTGGTCAAACAGGCCCGCGCCCACGTCGGCGAGGACGGCGCGGGCACCGACGCGCGCGGCCGGCTCCGGCACGAACGCCGGGTGCTCACCGCCCTGGCCGGGGTGCCCGGGGTGCCGCCGCTGGTCGACTACTTCCGGCACGGCGCCGACGAGTACCTGGTCAGCGGCGCGTGCGGGCCGCGCGACCTGCGGCGCGACGTCCTCGCCGCAGGCCCGTACGACCTGCGGCCGGGCACCGGCGGGCGCGACTGGTGGCGCCTGGCGCGCGGACTGCTGCGGATCCTGGACGCGGTGCACGCGCGCGGCGTGGTGGTCTGCGACCTGAAACCCGCGAACGTGGTGCTCGACGCCGCCGGCCGCTGCTCGCTGGTCGACTTCGGCGTCAGCGCCCTCGACGGCGCCCGCCCGCCCGGGGCCACGGCGGGCTACGGGCTGCCCGGCGCCGCCGGGACCGACCCCACCGAGGACTACTACGCGCTGGGCACCACGCTCCACCACGCCCTCACCGGACTCGACCCGGTGGTGATCGACCCCGACCCGGCGACCAACCGCGACCGCACCCTGGCCTGCCTGCGCGCGGCCCTCCCCGGGCCTTCGGACTCGGCGGATTCCGCGGTGGCCCTGGTCGCGGGCCTGGTGAGCCCGGACCGGGCCTGGCGCGCGGCCGCCGCCGCCGGCCTGCGGGAGGGGAAGCCGCCCGGCCGCCCCCCGGCCCGGCGCTCGGCCGGGCCGCGGCGGGCCCCGCTCGACGAGGCCGTCGACCACACCGTCGGCACCTGCGTGCGGATGGCCCGCGAGCTGGTCGCCACCGACCCGCGCGTCGGCGAACCCCGCACCCTGCTGTCGCTCTACGACGGCGCCGCCGGCCTCGGCCTCGAACTGCTGGAGCACGCGGACCGCCCCGACGCCCGAGCCGCCGCCACCGCCCTGGCCGACTGGACGGCCGCCCACCCGGCGCTCGACCGCCTCGACGGCTCGCTCTACCAGGGCCGGGCGGGCGCCGACCTGTTCCTCGCCCAGAGCGCCGCCACCCTCGGCACGGCGCCGCCCGGTACGAAGTCCCCGTACCTCCGCCACCACGAGCCCGCCGGAGCCGACCAGATCGCCGGCGCGGCCGGGCTCGGCACCGCCCACCTGCTGCTCGCCGCCCTCGGCCGGGACACCGACCGGCACCTCGCGGCGGCCGCCGCGTGCGCCACGGCACTGACCGCCCGGCCCCTCGACGACCCCGGCGAGGCGCCCAACCCCGGCACCGCCGCCCTCGCCGAGGGCTTCGCGCACGGCCGCGCGGGCGTCGCCCACTTCCTGCTCGCCCGGCCGGACGAGGCGTCCTGCCGGACCGCCCGCCGCATCGTCGACGGACTCGCCGCCGACCTCCCCCGCCTCAACGCGGCCGCCCTGCGGCCCGGGGCGACCCGCCGCTACCTCTCCTGGTGCCGGGGCCTGGCCGGCCTCGGCACGGTCCTCGTCCAGGCCGGGATCCAGTACGGCGACGACGCCCTCCTCGCCCTGGCCGCCGACGCGGCCGACACCTGCCGGACGCTCGCCCCGCGTACCGCCCTGGTGGTCCGCTGCTGCGGTCTGGCCGGAGTCGGCGACCTCCTCGTGGACCTCGCCACGGCCACCGGCGACCCCCGCCACTGGCACGCGGCGGAGCAACTGGCAGCCCTGCTCCTCACCCGGGCCGGCGGGCCGGCGGGCCGCCCGGTCTTCCCCGGCGGCGACCCGACCGCCGAGTCCCGCGCCTGGGCGGTCGGGACACCCGGAGTGCTGACCTTCCTGCGCCGGCTGTCCCGTCGCGGCGGCCCGGTGCCCGGACTGCTGCCGTCGGCCTGAACCGGCCGAGGCCGGCGATCGGGTCGGACGGGCGGACGTTCTGCGGCCGGTCGACCGACGCCCGGTGGCCCACCGCTCAGCTGCGGTCGAGGAGTTCGCGGATCCGGGCGGCGACCACGTCGGGCCGCTCGCCCTGGATGAAGTGGCCGGCGTCGACGGTCTCGTAGCGGCCGTCGGGGAGGGTTTCGGTCCAGCGGCGCTGGTGTTCCTGGAGGGCGGGGTGGGTGCGTTCGCCGCCTCGGCGGGGGCGGTCGGCGGACAGCAGGACGGTCGGGCAGCCGGGGGGTGCCGGGGGTTCGGCGCGCAGCCGGGGGACGGCGGCCGCGACGGCGCGGAATTCGCGGCGGGTCTGGGCGAGGCCGGCCGGGACGAAGTCCTCGGCGAGCATGGTCTCGTAGGTGTCGGTGGGGAAGACCCGGCGGGCGGTGCCGCTGAGCAGACGGGCCACCAGGCGGCTGCGGACCAGGGGTTGGGCGATGGCGAGCGTGCGGTCGACGCGGCGGGCGATCTGGTCGATGGCGTCGAAGGCGGGCGCGGTCTCCGGTGTGGTGTCGACCATCAGGATGCCGCGCAGCCGGGGCGCGAGGCGCTGGTACGCGAGGCGGGCGACCAGGCCGCCCATGCTGTGGGCGACCAGGACGAACCGGTCGGGGGCGACGGCCTCGGCGAGGGCGACCAGGTCGGCCGCCAGGTCGTCGAGGTCGAGCGGGGCGTCGGTGCGGGGGCTGCGGCCGAAGCCGGCCCGGTCGTAGGCGACCAGCCGGGCACGGTCCGCGAGCAGCGGCAGGACCGGGTCCCAGGAGGCGCGGCCGAGCCCCTGGCCCGATTCGAAGAGCACAACGTCGGTGCCGTGGCCGGACTCCTCGACGTGGATCGATCGCCCGTTGACGGTGATGGCCCGCCCGTTCGCCTGGCGCATGGTGCTTCCCCCCTGGGAACCGGCACCCGGGTCGTCTCCCGGACGCACTGTTTTCATCTTTGATAATGATAGCGACTGTGAAATCGTTGGGCAATGGACCTCGAAGCGGTAGACCTCCTCCTCCACCCGGTGCGCCTGCGCGTGGTGCACGCCCTCGCCGGCGGGCAGGTGCTCACCACCTCGCAGCTGTGCGAGCGGCTGTCCGGCGTGTCGAAGGTGACGGTGTACCGGCACGTCGCGCTGCTCGCGGAGGCCGGCTTCCTGGAGGTCGCCGAGGAGCGCCGGGTGCGCGGCGCCGTCGAGCGGCACTACCGGCTGCGCGAGGACCGCCCGGTCGTGGACGACGCCGCGGCCGCCGCGATGACGCGGGAGGACCACCGCCGGGGCTTCGCCGCCGCGATGGCCGTCCTGATCGCCGAGTTCAACGCCTACCTCGACCGCGAGGACGCCGACCCGGCCGCCCAGGGGGTGGCCTACCGGCAGGGCACGTGCTGGCTCGACCCGGCGGAACTCGCGGAGCTCGGCGGCGAGTTGCGGGCCGTCCTGGCACCTCGGCTGGCGAACGGGCCGGCGCCGGGCCGGGAGCCGTACCTGCTCAGCCCGATCCTCTTCCCCGCCGTGGGCCCGTCCCCGGTGGAGTAGCCCGAAACGGCGGCGGCCCGTACGAGCAGGTGCTCGTACGGGC
>NZ_JBHWIO010000134.1:0-15174 GCF_042732075.1 Kitasatospora sp. NPDC059812 | reverse complement strand
AGGGGGGACCCTGTGGGAGAGTAGGACGCCGCCGAACAATCATTCACAGAGAACCCCCATCCGGGAAACCGGATGGGGGTTCTTTGCATTTCCGGGGCCGTGGCCTGGTGGCCGGCTCTTTCCCGATGGGCAGCGCACGGCGGCGGGGCGCAGGACGGACAGGCCCCGGGGTGTCGCATGCGTGTTCGTGGGGGGCGCGTCGGCGCGGGTGGATGCGGGAAGAACAGGGGGAGAGGTCGCCTCTCGGATGCCCTGGAGGACCGATGCGCCGGAACGGACGGGTGGCGGATGCCCTGCTCGCGTTGCTGAGCCGGGACTGGCTGGGAGTGCCGGTCGCGGTGCTGGTGGTGGGCGTGGGGGCCGGGCTGGTCGGGGGCGGTGCGGGCTGGCTGGTGGCGCTCGGGTGCTTAGTGGTGGCTGTGGGTGTGGTGCTGGCGGTCGGCGCGGTGCGGCATCTGGTGCTGGTGGGCCGGGGAGTGGGGGCGGGCGGGGAGCCGGGGCGGCTGGTCGGGGTGGGCGGGCGCCGGATGCACGTCCTCGCGGAGGGGGTTGCCGGGGACGGGCCGACGGTGGTCTGGATGCCGGGCGGGCACGCGCCGGGCGAGGAGTTCGGGCAGCTGCACACGATGATGGCGGCCCGGACCCGCTCGGTGCTGGTCGACCGGTTCGGCTCGGGCTGGAGTGACGTCGGGCCCTTCCCGAGGACGACGGCGGCCGAGGCGGAGGAGCTGGTGGCCGCGCTGGAGGCGGCGGGGGAGCGGGCCCCGTACGTGTTCGTCGGCCATTCCTTCGGCGGGCTGCTGGTCGCGAATGCCGCCAGGCGGCGGCCGGATCTGGTGGCCGGACTCGTGCTGCTGGATCCGACGCCCCTGGAGGTCATCGCCTTCGCGCCGCCCAACCGGCTGGTCGCGGGCATGCGCCGGGAGTTCCTGCTGACGGCGGTGCGGCACCTGTTCGGTGCTCACCGGGGCCGCGGCCGTGGCGGCCGGACCGGCCAGTACTGCGCCGCCGCGTCGATCTTCGCGGAGCTCTCGCCCGCCGGCCTGGCGGAGGTGGGCTGGGAGACCGTGGTCTACGACGGGGACCTCGGCGACCTGCCGCTGGTGCTGGTCATACCCCGCGACCTCACGGGCGGGGAGACGGTGCTGGCCGCCGCCGGGGACGCCGCCGAGGCCGAGCGGATCGGCCGGTTCTACCTCGGGGCCCGGACCCGGTACCTGGCGGCGTCGACCGTGTCCCGGGTGGTGCACACGCCGGCGGGAACCGGCCATGACTTCCCGACCGAGGAGCCCGGGTTCGTGGTCGGGGTGGTCGCGGATCTGGTGAGCGAACTGCGCACCCTCAGCCCATGACCGTGCGGGCGGAGCCGGTCCGGACCGGGCGGCGGCGGGAGAACGCGCCCAGGTCCACGACGTTGCCGGTGTGCTCGCAGTGGTAGCGGACCGGGTCGCCGTCGTGGTCGTGGCCGGCTTCGACCAGGTCGATCAGGGTCGCGAGGTAGCGGCCCACCAGCGGCGCGTTCTTGAACTGGTTGCCGCTCGTGCCCATGGCGACGTAGTAGCCGTCGAGGGCGGTGCGGTCGTAGATCGGGGTCCAGTCGTCGGCGACGTCGTACACGCCCGCGACGCCGACGGGCCGGCTGGGGACGGTGATCCCGGGGAAGCGGCGGGCCGCGCGGGTCACCTGGGTGCGGAAGCGGTGGGCGGTGGGGCGCGGGTCGGCCTCGTCCGGGTCGTCGATCCACTCCGGCGGGTCGCAGGCCGGCTGGGTGCCGCCGATGAGCAGGCGGCCCCCGGCGGCCGGGCGCAGGTAGGTGCCGAGGTCGACGTCGGCGACGACGGGAAGCGGCCCGGAGCCGGCGGTGGGGCCGGTGGCGGGGTCGGTGGTGGCGCCGGTGGTGGCGCCGGTGGTGGAGCTGTCGGGCGCGGCGATCTGGTGGACCTCCTCGCGCAGGGGACGTACCCCGATGGTGAAGTCGCTGCCGACACCCGCCAGCCGGTTGAGGCCTCCCGACCACGGGCCGGCGGCGTTGACCACGACCGGCGCGGCGATCCGGGCCCCGTCGGCCAGGCGGAGGCCCGCCACGCGGTCCGAGCGCCGGTCGACAGCCACCACGGTGCGGTGGAACAGGAAGCGCGCACCCAGCTCGCCCGCCGCATCGGCGAGGTTCTGGGCCGCGAGCTGCGGGTCGTCGACGAACCCGGCGTCCGGGGTGAACAGGGCACCGAGCTCGCCGGCCGGGCCGTCGAAGAAGGCGTCGTCGTCCACGGGCTTCGGCGGCCAGTACCGTCCGGTGTCGATCCCGGGCAGGCGCTCGCGCAGGGCGGCGGTGTCCCACCGCTCGTACGGGACGCCGGCCAGGTCGAACAGGGCCGCGGTGTCGGCGGGTTCGGGGAAGGGCGGGTCGAGCAGCACGGCGCCGGTGCGGCGGAAGGCCGCGAGCGGGCGGCGGCCGGTGGTGAGCCCGAGGTGCTCGGGCCAGGACGCCCACAGGTGGAGGGATTCCCAGGCCGTGGCGACGCCGTCGAAGGTGGAGTAGTTGAACCGGACGATCGCGCTGGACGCGCCGGTCGATCCGTGGCCGGGGGCGCCGGCCTTGTCCACGACGACCACCTGCCGTCCGGTGCGGGCGAGTTCGAGGGCGACGGCGGTGCCGATCACCCCGGCCCCGACCACCACCGCGTCGGGTCGGTCGACGGTCATCGGGACCTCCGGGAGGGTGGTGGGCCGGACAGGCGGGGAACGGAGGCGAGGAGCTCCCGCGTGTAGGGGTGCTGCGGGTCGCGCAGGAGGGCGTCGGTGGGGCCCGTTTCGACGATCCGACCGAGCCGCATCACCGCCACCGTATCGGAGACGTAGCAGACCGCGGGCAGGTTGTGGCCGATGAACAGCATGGACAGGCCGAGCCGTTGCTGGAGTTCGCGGATCGTGTTGAGGACGGACGCCTGCACCGAGACGTCGAGCGCCGAGGTGATCTCGTCGGCGATCAGGAGTCCGGGGCCGACGGCCAGGGCGCGGGCGACGGCGACCCGTTGGCGCTGGCCGCCGGACAGCTGCCGGGGCAGGCGGCCGGCGAGCCGGGGGTCCAGTCCGACGAGGTCGAGCAGCTCGGCGACGCGCTCGGTACGGGCCGGCCGGTCGAGCCGGTGGAAGACGGTGGCGGCCTCGACGAGGCTCTGGCGGACGGTCATCCGGGGGTCGAGCGCGGTGTCCGGGTCCTGGAGGACGATCTGGACCAGGCGGCCGAGCCGGCGCCGGGCGCGGACGGTACGGACCCGGACGTCCTGGCCGTCGACGAGGACCCGGCCCCCGTGCACGGGGGCGAGCCCGACGATCGCGCGGGCCAGGGTCGACTTTCCCGAGCCGGACTCGCCGACGAGCCCGAGCGTGGTGCCGGCCGGGACCTCCAGGGAGACGCGGTCCACGGCGGTGACCGGGCCGCGCGGGCCGTGGTGGCGGACGGTGAGGTCGCAGAGCCGCAGGCTGGTCATGACGGGTCCGCCTCCACCTGATGTTCCGTAGCCTGGTCTGCTGTTGCCTCCACCGGCGGGGGGTTCCAGCAGGCGACCCGCTGGAGCGCGTCGACGTCGTCCAGTTGCGGAGCCTCCCGGGTGCAGCGGTCCAGCCGGTACGGGCAGCGGGGCTCGAACGGGCAGCCCGGGGTGGGGGCGATCGGGTCGGGCGGCGCGCCCGCCACGGTGGGCAGCGGCCGGTCGCGGTCCGCGGTGAGGTCCGGCACCGAGGCGACCAGGGCCCGGGTGTAGGGGTGCCGGGCGGCGGTGGCGAGCCGGTCGGCGGGGAGGGCCTCGACGATGGAGCCCGCGTACATCACCAGGACGCGTTCGCAGAATCCGCTCACGAGCGCGATGTCGTGGCTGATGAACAGGACGGCGGCGGAGGTGTCCCGCCGCAGGTCGGAGAGCAGGTCGGTGATCTGTCGCTGCACGGTGGTGTCGAGGGCGGTCGTCGGCTCGTCGGCGATGATCAGGCCGGGCCGCATCATCAGGCCGGCGGCGATCATGACGCGTTGGCGCTGGCCGCCGGAGAGCTGGTGGGGGCGGGCCCGCAGCAGGGTGGGGGGCAGGGCCACCCGGTGCAGGGCGTCCTCGGCGTCCCGCAGGGCCTGGGTGCGGCTCGTGCCGAGGTGGGTGCGGGGTGCCTCGGTGAGCTGGGTGGCGATCCGGAGTGACGGGTTGAGTGCCGTGGCCGGGTTCTGGAAGACCATGGCCAGGCCGGTCGCGAGGTGCCGGTCGCGCTGTTTCGGCGTCATGGCGTCCAGGTCGGCGCCGAGCAGCCGGAGGGTGCGGTGGGAGACCCGGGCGCGCTCGGGGAGCAGGTCGGCGATCGCGAGCGCGGTGAGCGACTTGCCGGAGCCGGACTCGCCGACGAGCCCGACGATCTCGCCCGGCCGCAGGGAGAGGCTCACGCCGCGAACGGGCCGGATCACGCCGTCGGGGGTGGGGAGTTCGACGCTCAGCTCCTCGACCTGGAGCACGAGACTGTCCTCGGCGGGCCCGCTCGGCGGGATCGGCAGGCTCGGCCCAACCGGTGTACTCGGTCGCAGGGGCGTACGGCCCGCCGAGTTGCGCCGGGCGGCGCCTCCTGCCAGGACCTCGCCGAGCAGTTGGAACGTCACCGCCGCGTAGAGGATGGCCAGGCCGGGGGCGAGGGCGGGCAGCGGCTGGGCGTAGATCCGGTCGAGCCCCTGGTTGAGCAGTTGCCCCCAGTCGTAGCCGGGCGGTTGGACGCCCAGGCCGAGGAAGCTCAGCCCGGAGAGCGCGACCAGGGAGGTGCCCGCCGCCGTGGTCGCGCTCAGCAGCAGCGGTTCGGCGATGTTGGGCAGGACGTGCCGCCACAGCAGCCGGTGCCGGCGCAGGCCGAGGACCCGGGCCGAGGCCAGGTGGTCGGTGCCCGCGACGGCGGCGGCGAGTGTCTGGGCGAGCCGGGCGAAGCCGGGTACACCGGCGACGGCGAGGGCGAGCATCGCCCCGGCCGCGCCCGCGCCGAACACGACCGCGAGGAAGAGCGCGACCAGGAGTGCGGGGAAGGCGAGTAGGAGGTTGATCACTGCCGCGAGCAGGCGGCGGGCGCGGGGGCCGACGACGGCGGTGGACGCGCCGAGGAGGATGCCGGTGCTCGCGCCGATCGCGGTCGCGGCCAGCGCGAGCAGCAGGGAGGGCCGGGTGGCGGTGAGGACCCGGGCGAGCAGGTCCCGTCCGAGGTTGTCGGTGCCGAAGGGGTGGGCGGTGGAGGGGCCTTGCAGCACTGCCGAGGGGTCGGGGAGGTCCGCCGCCGCGCCCCAGAGGAGCGGGCCGGCCAGCGCGAGCACGATCAGAGAGGCCAGCATGGCGGTGGAGGCCCAGGCCATGGGCGAGCGGAGGTACCTGGTGGGAAGGGGCATCGGCACCTCAGCTCTCCCGGATCGTCGAGCGCGGGTCGAGCAGCGCCAGCAGCACGTCGACCAGGAGCGCGGCGAGCAGGACGGTCGTGCCCAGGATCAGCACCATCGCCTGGATCACCGGGTAGTCCTGCGAGCTCACGGACTGCGCCAGGGCCGAACCGATGCCCGGCCAGGCGAAGACCTTCTCCACCAGCACGGTGCCGGCGATCAGGGCGGGCAGCAGGCCTCCGGCGACGGTGAGTGCGGCGGTGGCCATGTTCGGCGCCGCGTGCCGCAGGTAGCGGCGTAGCGGTGACAGCCGTTTTCCGCGGGCGGTGCGCAGGTAGTCCTCGGACAGCACTTTCAGCGCCTCCACCCGGACGATGCGCACCAGGACGGCGGTGGGCGCGACGGAGAGCGCGAGGACCGGCAGGACGAAGGATCCGGCGCCCGCCGTGCCGGCCACCGGCAGCAGTTGGAGGCCGACGGCCAGCAGCGCGGTGAGCCCGGCGGCCAGGACGAAGTCGGGGATCCCGGCCAGGCCGGCGGTGAGCGTGGTGAACGCCAGTTCGCTGCGCGGGTGCCGGCCGTCCCGGGTGCGGACGGCGGCGAGCAGGCCGCAGGGCAGGGCGACGGCGAGGGTGACGAGGAAGGCCAGGCCGGCGATTTCGAGGGTGGCCGGCAGCCGGGTGCGGACGAGCTCCGCGACCGGTGTCGAGGTGACCAGCGAGGCGCCGAGGTCGCCGTGCACGAGGCCGTCGACATAGTGCCGGTACTGGGTCAGGAAGGGTTCGTCGAGCCCGAGTTGGTGCCGGCGTGCGGCCACGAGGGCGGGGGAGGCGTCGACGCCGAGCGCCGCGCGGACCGGGTCTCCGGGCACCAGGCGGATCATCGCGAACGAGGCGGTGAGCACGACCCCGAGGGAGAGGAGCAGTCGGGCGGTGCGCCGGCCGAGGAACACCGTCCACGGGTGCCGCAGGAGACGGGGCATGAGGTGCCGCGGCAGACGCGGCAGAGGCGGCGAACGACGGGGTGCGGTCACGCGGGATCCCCCGGTCATCGGTGCAGGCGGATGCTGGTGGGGATGACCTGGCCGCCGAAGGTCGTGGCGAAGGTGGTGCTGTGCCCGTACACGGTGCTGCGGCCGTCGGCGATCGGCAGGGCGTCGGCGGAGCGGAAGAGCGCGGCGGCGGCCCGGTTCCAGGTGGCGCAGCCCGCGGTGTCCGGCTCCCGAAGGGCCTGGGCGACCAGGGCGTCGTATGCGGGATTGGCCACGCCCGCGAAGTTGAGGCCCTGCGCGGGGGGCGGGCCGGAGAAGAACGGGATGAAGCCGACGGGCAGGGCGAAGCCGGGGGAGGTGCCGACGACGACGTCGAAGTCGCCGGTCTGGTACATGGCGTTGACGAGGGCGGGCAGGCTCTCGGTGACCAGCTTGACGTCCGCGCCCAGGGCCGTCCAGGAGCGGGCCATCAGCTCGGCGACGGGTGCCAGCGTCGGGCCGAGGTCGGGGCTGGTGATCAGGCGCAGCCGGAGCGGTCGGCCGTTCTTCGTCAGTCGGGCGTCGGCGGCGCGGGTCCAGCCGGCGGCGCGCAGCGCCTCGGTGGCGTCCTGTGCGGGCAGGTTGGCGGCGGCGAGGTCGGCGTGGCAGACGGCGCCTTGCGCGCCGAAGTCGGTGGCGGGGGTGCCGGTGCCGCCGACGGCGACGTTGGCGAGCCCTTGGCGGTCGAGTGCGGAGACCAGGGCCCGGCGCAGGGCCGGGTCGGCGAGGGGGCGGCCGGGGCGCTGGTTGAAGAAGGTCAGCCCGATGACGGTGGCCACGTCGGCGGTGGCCAGGCCGTGGTCGGTGAGCCGGGCGCGGTCGGGTCCGTTGACGCTCGCGATGTCGATGCCGCCGGTGAGTAGCAGGTTGGCGGCGGTGGAGGCCTGGGGCAGCACGGAGATGACGATGTGGGCGGGGAGGCCGGGTTCCGCGGTGGTCGCCCCGGCGGGCCCCCAGGTGTAGTCGTCGCGCACGGTGAACTCGTACGGCCCGCCCGGGGTGTAGTGGGTCAGCACGTACGGTCCGGTGCCCCGGGTGGAGCGGTCCAGCGACTGGGGCCGGTCGAGGCCGGCGGGGCAGACGATCGGTAGCAGTCCGAGGGTGCGGGTGAGGAACGGGAAGGGGGCGGTGGTGGTCGCCGTCACGGTGCCGGTCGAGTCGTCGGCGCTTGCGGTGTACGGGACGGTGGGCAGGACGGTCTGGGCGCCGGCGAGCTGGTGGGCCGGGTCGCCGGCGTAGGTGAGTGCGCGGGCGACGGCCGTGGCGGTGAGGGGGGTGCCGTCGGAGCAGGTGATTCCCGGGCGGAGGGTGAAGGCGGCCGTGGTGGTGGTGGCCTCCCAGGAGGAGGCCAGGCCGGAGACCAGGGTGGCGTCGGCGGAGACGTTGACCAGCGAGTCGTAGGCGTAGCGGGCCGGAGCGGCGCCGAAGGCCGTGTACGGGTTGAAGCTGGGCGTCTCGCTGGCGGCCGCGATCCGTACGGTCCCGCGGTCCACGAGGGGACCGGTCGTGGAGGAGGGGGCGACGCCGCCGCAGCCGGTGAGTGTGCCGGCCGCGACGGCCACGGTGGTCAGGGCAGCCGCCAGCGGGACCGGCAGGGGGCGACGGGGCATGGCGTCATGGTGCCACCGAGTGCTGGCGCTGGCGAGTCAACTCACCTGTACGGCAAGCCTGTTCGAAAGGTCTTGGCCGTGTGCCGCCTTGGCGGGCGGAACGGGGCGCGGGTGGCGGGGGCCGATCCGGTTCACCCGTTAGGGGGATGCCGTGGCCGGTTGTCCGCGGACCGGGGTGGCCGGGCGGCGCGTCCTCGACAGGATGGCCGGATGAGGACGAATGAACCGGGCCGGGAGATCGGTCGGCTGGCGGACCGCTACTGGGAGTTCCTGCTGGAGCGCGACCCGCTGCTGCGGGCCCGGCAGGGGCTCCCGGTCGAGTCGCTGCCGAGGGAGTCGCCGGCCGAGGCCGAGGAGCGGGCGCGGTTCGCCGCGGGCGTCGTGGAGCGGGTCCGGGTGGTCGTGGAGGGAGCCCGGGCGCTCGACGGCGCGGAGCTCTGCGGAGCCGATGCCGATACGGCCGCCTTCCTCGTCGGGTCGGCCGAGCAGGAGCTGCGGGCCCACCGCTGCTACTGGCTGACGCCCGCCGTCACGCCGTACCGGCTGTTCCCGTTGTCGCAGTACGTCGATGCCGCCCTGCGGCCCCACCGTTTCGACCAACCGTCGGACGCCGAAAGGTACTTGGTGCTCGTGCGCGAGCTGGCCCGGGTGGTCGGCTCGATCGGCGACAAGGCGGCGGGGCAGGCCGTGCGCGGCTTCCGGGTGCCCGCCCCGGCCCTGCCCGGGGTGCGCGCCACCCTCGCGGGTCTGCGGGCGTCGGTGGCGGAGCGCGTCGAGGTGGACGAGGGCCGGCTCGGCGGGCTGGGGCCGGCCGAGCGCGGACGCGTCCGAGACGGCGTGCGGCGGCTGGTGGAAGCCGAGCTGCTGCCGGCCTTCGACGGCCTGCTCGCCGTCGTCGACGGTCCGGACCAGCTGCGCGAGGCGCCGCAGGCCGTGGGCTGGGCGCGCTACGAAGGCGGTGAGGAGGCGTACCGGGAGTTCGTCCGGACGCACACGGGCGGGGGGACGCCGCCCGAGCGGCTGCACGAGCTCGGCCGCGAGCAGTGCCGCGAACTGGCCGAGCGGATGCGGGAGGTCCGTACCGCCCTCGGATTCCCGGGCCCCGAGGAGGAGTTCCACGAGCGGTTGCGGAGCGAGCCCCGGCTGTACGCCCGCACGCCGGAGGAGGTCGAGGACCGCTACCGCCGGTACCTCGACCGGCTGGCGCCGCTGCTGCCGCGGTGGTTCGCCGCGCTGCCGGGCGCCCCGTACGGGCTGGCCCGGCTGGATCCGGCGCTGGAGGCGGGGCTGACGTTCGGGTACTACCAGCAGCCCACGGCGGCGGACCCGGTCGGGCGCTACCGCTACAACGGCGCGGGGCTGGAAGGGCGGTCGCTGCTGGGCGCGGCCTCGCTGATCTACCACGAGCTGGCTCCGGGCCACCACTTCCACCTGGCCCGCCAGGCGGAGAACCGGTCGTTGCCCCGGCTGCGCCGTGAAGTGGCCGGGTTCAGCGCGTTCAACGAGGGCTGGGCCGAGTACGCGGCCGGTCTGGGCTGGGAGATGGGCCTCTACGACGACCCGTGGGACGCGTACGGGCGCCTTGCGCAGGAGCGGTTCACCGCGCAGCGCCTCGTCGTCGACACCGGGCTCAACCTCGGCACCATGGGGCTGGAGCAGGCGTGGGACTTCATGCGCGCCAACTCCACCGAGGCGGACGCCCAGATCGCCTCGGACCTGCTGCGGTACTCGACGGATCTGCCCGGGCAGGCGCTGTCCTACCGTGCGGGGTATCTGGAGTTCGCCCGACTGCGGGAGGGGGCCGAGGCCGGTCCGGGCGGCGGGTTCGAGGTGCGGGCCTTCCACGAGGCGGTCCTGGGCGGCGGTGGGCTGCCGTTTCCCGCCCTCCGGCGGCGGGTGGCACGTGAACTCGGCAGGCCCGATGAGTGAAAAAGAATATAAGCGGATTGTCGGGTGGGCGTTTGTTCGTTAATCCGAGCTACAAAAACGGGCCGAGAGCACTCGCACGAGTGAAACCGGATGAGAAGGTTTGGCTTCGATGGACCCGGCTCGACTACGGTGAAGCGAGAGCGGGCGGTTGATCCATCGAGTGCGGAATTCATTCCGGCGGGAAATCCGGCGGGGAACGTCGAATTCCGCAGTCGGGTGCTTCCGTCCGCCTAGTCCTGCGGTGCTCCGGTGCGTCCGCAGTTGCCCGGGGTCCCTGTCATACGTCCGCGTAGAGAGGATGGAGCATCATGCCGCCCCTAGTACCGCCCTTCCTGGTCGGCCTCATCGTCGCGCCACTGGCCAAGCGTCTCCTCAAGCCGCTGGTGCGAGGCGTCGTCAAGACGTCCGTCGGCCTCGTCCTTGAGGTGAAGAAGGCGGCCCACGAGGCCGGAGAGAACATCCACGACCTCGCGGCCGAGGTGGCCGCCGAGGTGGTGGCGGCGCAGGTCTCCGCCGGCGACGGAGCAGCCCCCTCGGGTGACGGCCAGCGCGCCGCCGAGGGCGCCACCCCGAGCAGCGGGAAGGACGAGGCCGCCGCCCGGGCCGAAGCCGAGGCGAGGAGCCCGAAGATCCGCGTGGGCGCCGGCGCGGGCAAGGTGAGCTGAAGGCCCGCCCGGCGACCCGGCCGCCGCGTGAGCGCACATTCCGGTCGATTCGGAATGAGGCTCCCGCGCGGCGGTCGGCTGCGGGCCTTTCGGTAGCAGCAGTTTCCCCTCAAGAATTCCCACTTCGTCGCAGCGATTCCGTCCTGCCCGTGACGGTCTTTCTCGCGACCTCCGCAAACAGGTGATCGTACACATGCCCTCTCTGCTGGGTGCCGCAGCCGGATACCGCTCCGTGGACGTGGACGTGGACGTGCGCCCGCGCTCGGTCATTCCGGGCCGGCAGCGCTGGGACGTCAAGCTGGTCCTCGGGCGGCCCCGGACGGCCGAAGTCCTCGCCGCGGCCCTGCGGCGCGTCCCCGGGATCAGCGAGGCGCAGGCCAGCCCGGTCACCGGTGGGGTCCTCGTCCGGCACGACGCGCGGGTGAGTGCCGCGGACGTCGGCCGGATCGTCCGCAGAGCCGTCACGCTGGTCGCGCAGGGCCCGGCCGGCGCGGGACACCGGGCGCCCGACCGGCCCGGCGCCCAACCGGCTCCGCGGGTGGACCGCGGCGTCGTCGTGCGTCCGGTGCTCGCCGTCGGGGGCGGCGTGGCGGCCGGTGTCGCGCTGATCCGCGGGTCGGCGCTGAGCAGGCAGCTGGTCGCGCTGGGCGGTGTGGCGGCGGCGACCGCGGCGGTCGCCCGGAAGGCCTGGCGCCGGACGGTCGACACGACCCGGGAGCTGTCCGGGGCCGGAGCCGAACGCCACCCCCTGCTGGAGATCGTCGGACCGCACCGCCGACGGCTGCGCCGCGCCTGCGCGCTCTCCGTCGCCTGCCAGGTCTCGGAGATGGCGCTGGGCACCTTCCTCGGCTGGACGGGACTGGTGCTCATCAAGGGCGAGGCCGCGCCGCTGGTCAGCCTCGGCCTGGCCACCGCGTCCGCCCAACTCTGGGGTCTGGCCGGGCTGGTGGCGGCCGCCTGCGCCGCCGTGGCGGGCCTGTCGTACGCGTCGAACCTGCAGTGGCGCGCGCTCGGCCAGGACATCGAGCACGACTGGCGCAGCCGGACGTACGCCCACGTCCAGCACCTCGAACTGCGGCACCTGGAGGGCGAGCGGACCAGTCGGGTGGCCGGTGCGCTCACCGAGGACGTCGGTCAGCTGGGCGCGTTCTTCGCGACCTCGGCCAACGACGTGCTGCACCTGGGCACCAGTCTGGCCATCCTGGTGCCGGTGTTCCTGCTGATGGCGCCGCAGATCGCCTGGATCGCGTTCCTGCCCATCCCGGTCATCGCCTGGCTCTCCTTCCGCTACCAGGAGAAGGTCGCGGCCGACTACGCCGTCTCCGGTGAGCACCGGGCCCGGCTGCACAGCCAGCTGGTCAACACGCTGGAGGCCGGTGCCACCGTCAAGAGCTTCTGCACCGAGGACTACGAGGCCGAACGCATCGACGGGTTGAGCGCGGTCGCCCAGGACAGCCGGCACCAGACCGACCGGAGCACGATCCGCCACGCCGAGACCGTCCGGGCCTGCACGACCGCCTCGATGGCCGGCACCCTGCTGGTCGGCGGCCGCGCGGTGCTCAACGGCACGCTGCGCTTCGAGGTGTTCAGCCCGTTGATCGGGCTGCCCCAGATGGTGCTGTTCCGGATGAGCCGGCTCGGCGGCATCGTCGACCAGTACCAGCGCACCCTGGCCGCCTACGACCGGGTCCAGCGGCTGCGGGCCCTGCCCGTCGAGGCCGAAGGCACCGGCGGACCGCTCGACATCGAGAAGATCCAGGGTGAGATCGTCCTCGACGACGTGACCTTCGCCTACCCCGGCCGGCCGCCGGCGCTGGAGAACCTCTCGCTGACCATCCCCGCCGGGCAGGTCACCGCCCTCGTCGGCGCCACCGGCTCCGGCAAGACGACCATCGCCAAGCTGCTGATGCGCTTCCAGGACGCTGAGTCCGGCAGCGTGCTGCTCGACGGGCGGGACGTGTCCGACGTGCCGCGCCGCGACCTGCGCAACGCCATCGGGTTCGTCGCCCAGGACCCGTTCCTCTTCGACGGCAGCATCGCCGACAACATCCGCTACGGCAGCTTCGCCGCCTCCGACGAGGCCGTCGTCGAAGCGGCCGCGACGGCCGAGGCGCACACCTTCATCGCGACGCTGCCGGACGGCTACGACACGGTGATCGGCGAACGCGGCGCCGCGCTCTCGGGCGGCCAGCGGCAGCGGATCGCCCTGGCCCGCGCGATCCTCAAGGACGCGCCGGTCGTGATCCTCGACGAGGCCACCTCCGCCGTGGACAACGAGACCGAGGCCGCCATCCAGCGCACGCTCCGCGGCTTCGCGGTCGACCGGACGATGGTCGTCATCGCCCACCGGCTCTCCACCGTCCGCCACGCCGACCGGATCTACGTCATGGACAAGGGCGGCGTCGTGGCCGAGCAGGGCACCCACGACGAACTCCTCGCCCGGCACGGACTCTACGCATCCCTCTGGCAGCTCCAGGCCGGCGAACTCGCCGCCTGACCGCAGCAGCCGCGCCACCCGCCACCCGCCCGCCGACCGCGTGACGCCACCGCGGTCGGCGCGCCCCGGCGCGTCCTCACGCCTGCCCACATTCCTGGAGGTACCCCCATGTCCCGTCGCGACGGCGACACGCTTCCCCTGACAGCGGCCCAGCGCGAGATCTGGCTGGCCGAACAACGGGCCCGCACGGCGATTCCGGCCTACCGCATCGGCGAGTACCTGGAGATCCACGGGCCGGTCGACCCGGACCTGTTCGAGACCGCGCTGCGCCGCGTCGTCGACGAGGTCGACGCCCTGCACGTGCGCTTCGTCGACGGCGCCGAGGGCCCGCACCAGGTCGTCCGCGCGCACACGCGGTGGGAGCCCGCGCAGGTCGACGTCAGTGGGGAGGCCGAGCCGCTCGCGGCGGCCCGGGAGTGGATGGACCGGGACCGGCTCCGGCCGCTGGACCTCGCCCGCGACCCGCTCTTCCGCTACGCGCTGATCACGCTGGCGCCGGACCGGTCCGTCTTCTACCAGAGCTACCACCACCTGGTGATGGACGGGTTCGGGTACTCCGTCGTGGGCCGGCGGGTGGCCCAGGCGTACACGGCGCTCGCCGAGGGGCGGCCGGTGTCGCCGTCCCCGTTCGGCTCGCTGGGCGACCTGGTCGCCAGCGACGAGGCCTACCGCGACTCGGAGCAGTACCTCGCCGACCGTGCCTACTGGACTGGACGGTTCGCCGACCGGCCGGCGCCGACCCGGCTGTCGGAGCGCCGGCCGGGCGGCCCCTCCGCGCGGTTGCGGCGCACCCCGCCGGCCGGACCGCTGCGCCCCGAGGCGCTGCGCGACGCGGCACAGCGGACGGGCGTCCGCTGGTCCCGCGTCGTGCTGGCGGCGACGGCGCTGTACGCGCACCGGCTCACCGGGGCCCGGGACGTGCTGCTCGGCCTTCCCGTCACCGGCCGGGTGGGCGACCCGGTGCTGGCGGTGACGCCCGGCGCGGTGTCGAACCTCGTGCCGCTGCGTCTGTCGGTGCGGCCGGACCTGCCGTGGTCGGAACTGGTCGAGCAGGTGGACCGGGAAGTCGCCGCCGCGCTGGCGCACCAGCGGTACCGCAGCGAGGACCTGCTCCGGGACCTCGGGCAGGCCGGCACGATCGAGACGGCGTTCCCACTGGTCGTCAACATCATGTCCTTCGACTCCGAACCGAGTTTCGCCGGGCAGCCCGCCACGGTGTACGCGCCCCTGGGTACCTCCGCCGACGACTTGGCGGTCTGGGCCGTGGGCGGGCGTGACGAGTACGCCCCGAGGATCGAGCTCGGAGCCTGCGCGGAGGTGTGCACGGAGAGTGAACTCCTCGGCCACCAGCGGCGTTTGCTCGACCTGCTGGACACCCTCGCGGACTGCGACCCGGAGCAGCCGCTCGGCCGCATCGGCCTGATCGGGGCCGACGAGCAGCGCGAACTGCTGGCCCTCGGCACCGGGCCGACGGTCGAGCTCCCGGCTGAAACCCTGCCGGAGCTGTTCCGGGCGCAGGTGCGGGCGGCGCCGGACCTGGTGGCGCTGGTGTGCGGGGACGTTTCTCTGACCTTTGCGGAGCTGGACGAGCGGGCGAACCGTCTGGCGAACGCCCTGGTCGCCCGGGGCGCGGGGCCGGAGCGGCCGGTGGCGGTGGCCCTGCCGAGGTCGGCCGAGCTGGTGGTGGCGATCCTCGCGGTGCTCAAGACCGGGGCGGCCTACGTCCCGCTCGATCCCGAGTACCCGGCCGCCCGGATCGCCCTCCTGCTCGATGACGCGTGCCCGGCCCTGGTGGTGACCGACACCCTCAGCGAGGGCCGGCTGCCGGGGGAGGGTTCCGTCGACCGGCTGGTCGTCGACGACCCGGCGACGGCCGACCTGGTGAGTGGTCTGTCAGCGGCTGACCCGATGGCGGCCGTCGACCCGGGCCACCCGGCGTACGTCATCTTCACCTCCGGTTCCACCGGCCGGCCCAAGGGCGTGGCGCCGACCCACGGCGGCCTGCTCAACCTGCTCACGGACCTCCGGGAGGTGCACTTCCGGGCGGTCCTCGG
>NZ_JBHWIO010000133.1:0-15507 GCF_042732075.1 Kitasatospora sp. NPDC059812 | reverse complement strand
TCTGGTACCGGCGCCCACCGCTATACACACGTGCTTTGGCGGCGGCCGCGTCCGTGGTTTATCACCCCCTGGGTGGGGGGGGACTGGGCGGCACGGGGGCGGCCACCGGCCCCGCGGCCGGGGGAGCAGCGGGCCCTTCTCGTCGTTCCGGGAGGCGCGTTCCCCGGGCCCGGAAGCGTTCCGGGCCCGGGGGGCGCGTTCCTCAGGCCTGGGCGACGAAGACGTGCTGGGCGATGTCCTTGCCCAGCTCCGCCGCGTTCTCCCCGGTGCCGACCAGCACGCCGCCGACGGCGGCGCTGACCCGCACGGTGGAGCCCGGCCGGATCCCGGCCCGGCGCAGCGTGCGCATCAGCTCGCCGTCGGTCTGGATCGGCTCGCCGATCCGGCGGACCACCACGCTGGCACCGCCGTCGCCCGGCTTGACGGTGTCCAGCGGGACGAGCGCGGCGTCGAAGCCCTCGCCCTCGGCCTTGGCGTCGCCCAGCTCGTCCAGGCCCGGGATCGGGTTGCCGTACGGGGACTGGGTCGGGTGGCCGAGCATGGCGAGCACCTTGCGCTCGACCGTCTCGCTCATCACGTGCTCCCAGCGGCAGGCCTCCTCGTGGACCTGCTCCCACTCCAGGCCGATCACGTCGACGAGCAGGCACTCGGCGATGCGGTGCTTGCGCATGACGCGCACGGCGAGCCGGCGCCCGTCATCGGTCAGTTCGAGGTGGCGGTCCCCCGCGACCTGCAACAACCCGTCGCGCTCCATCCGGCCGACCGTCTGGCTGACCGTCGGGCCGCTCTGCTCCAGTCGCTCGGCGATCCGGGCGCGCATCGGGACGATGCCTTCCTCCTCCAGCTCCAGGATGGTGCGAAGGTACATCTCAGTGGTGTCGATCAGCCCAGACATCGCCGCTGGCTCCGTTCCTCGGTGTCCTCACCGCCAATTCTGACGTACTGCACCGACAACCGGGCCCGCGCAAGGGCCCCGGGTCCCGGTTTTCGTTCCTGTTGACAGCGGTGCCGCCGGGGCGCCACGGTGCTCGCCGTAGCTTTCTCCACTGGCGGCCCGGACCCTCCCGGCCCGCCCCACCCGGCCGGCGCCCCCACCGGCAGAGAGCGAAGGCAACAGATGAACGACCTGGTCGGCCGGTACTTCGACGCCGCGATCGCCCATCTCCAGCGGGTCCGGGAGGAGGAGGCCGACGCCATCGAGGCCGCCGCGGCGCTGCTCGCCGAGGCGATCGCCGAGGGCCGCCGGGTGTTCACCTTCGGTGCCGGGCACTCCGCGCTGCCGGCCCAGGACGTGGTCTACCGGGCCGGCGGGCTGGTCCCGATGAACCTGCTGAACGTCCCCGGGATGGCGGGGGTGACGGTGATGCCCGCGCCGCTGTCCAGCGCGCTGGAGCGGGTGTCCGGCCTGGCCACCACCACCCTGGACCTGACCCCGGCCGCCTCCGGCGACCTGCTGTTCGTGATCTCGCTGTCCGGCCGCCAGGTGATGCCGGTCGAGCTGGCCCGGTACGCCCGGGACCGCGGTCTGAAGGTGATCGGCGTGACGTCGCTGGCGTACCCGGGCGAGGTGCCCCCGGCGCACCCGTCCGGCACGTACCTGAAGGACAACTGCGACGTGGTGCTGGACAGCAAGATCGCGGTCGGGGACGGCGAGCTGACCCACCCGGCCGCCGAGACCACCTTCGGCCCGGTCTCCACCATCGTGACCAGCGCGCTCATGCAGGCCGTGGTCGCCTCGGCGGTCGGCCGGCTGGCCGACGCGGCGGCCGACGGCACCACCGCGGCCCCGCCGCTGTTCCGCTCCGGCAACGTCCCCGGCGGCACCGAGTGGAACGCCAAGCAGATGGCCGACAACGCCGACCGGATCCTCTACACCTACTGACGCCCACCGGTCGCGCCCACGGGCACGCCGGGACACGCAGGGTGTCCGCCCGCCCACCGAACGTACCCGGGCCGGACAATCCACCGGGGCATCCCGGCCATTGCGGGCGGCCCGGGGGTGGGCCAGGCGTACCGGGAAGCCGCCCGGGGCAGGAGAGCGGTGCGACCGGAGCGACGGGTGGGGGCCGAACATGGCGTCTGGGGCGGGACGGACGGGGTGGATGCGCGAGCGGGAGCTGCTGCCCGGGTTCTTCTGGGCCGCCGACGCGGCCTCGCTGCGCGGCCAGCGGCGTTCGGTGCTGCTCTCCGCCTGGGAGCTGCTCCTGCTGGTGGCCGCCGCCGCGACCGGCTCGGCCGACGGCGAGCCGTGGGCCTGGCCGGCGGCCGCCGCCTACCTCGGCGCGATCGTCCTCGCGGTGGTGATCAGCCGGCAGAACCCGCAGGGGCTCTGGTACGAGGGCCGGGCCGCCGCCGAGTCGGTCAAGACGCTGGCCTGGAAGTTCGCCGTCCGGGCGGACGCCTACCAGCCGCCGCCGCACACCCTGCCGGACGCGGAGGGCCTGTACCGCGTCCAGCTCGGCGGGGTGCTGGGCGCCTTCCGGGACGGCCGGGTGGTCGCACCGGGCGCCGGGGCGGAGCTCGCCGGGATCACGGCGGCGATGCGCGACCTGCGCGAGCAGCCGCTCGCGGTGCGGCGCGAGGTGTACCTGCGGGAACGGATCCAGGTGCAGCACGACTGGTACCGCGCCAAGTCCCGGTACTGCGCCCGGGCCGGGGCGCTGGCGGGGGTGCTGGGCGTGGTGCTCCCGGCGCTCGGGCTGGTGCTCGCGGTGCTGCGGGCGCTCGGCGCGTTCACCTACGACGCGCTGGGCACCGTCTCGGCGGTGGCCGCCTCGATCACCGCGTGGGCGCAGCTGCGCCAGTACCGCCCGCTGGCCGCCGCGTACGGACTGGCCGCCGACGAGCTGGAGCTCATCCGGTGCCAACTGGCCCGGCTGGACGTGGAGTCGGCGGATGCCGAGGAGCTCTGGGCCCGGCTGGCCCGGGACGCCGAGGACGCGGTCTCCCGCGAGCACACCACCTGGCAGGCCCGCCGGGAGATCCGCACCACCACCGACCGGGACCACTGAGGAGGCCGCAGGTGTCGTTACGGATGGTCAAGGCCCCGGACGGTCGCGCCCTCGCCGTCGAATCCCTGGGCGACCCGCGCGGCCGCCCGGTGTTCCTGCTGCACGGCATGCCCGGCAGCCGGGTGGGACCGCACCCGCGCAGCACCGTGCTGTACCGGCTGGGGGTGCGGCTGATCTCCTACGACCGGCCGGGCTACGGCGACTCGACCCGGCAGTTCGGCCGCCGGGTGAGCGCGGCGGCGGCCGACGTGCGGGCCATCGCGGACGACCTCAAGCTGGACGGCTTCGCGGTGCTCGGCCGCTCCGGCGGCGGCCCGCACGCGCTGGCCTGCGCGGCGCTGCTGCCGCAGCGGGTCAGCCGGGTGGCGGTGCTGGTCGGCCTGGCGCCGCGCAACGCGGCCGGCCTGGACTGGTACGCCGGGATGACCCCGTCGAACGTGCACGCCTACCAGGAGGCGGAGCGCGGGCACGGCCGGATCGCCGACGCGATGGAGTTCCGCTCCCGGCAGATCAAGGACGACCCGGTCCGGCTGCTGAACGGGCTGCGGCCCGAACTGTCGCCCGCCGACCGGGAGGTGGTGGCCGACAACGGGCTGCGGCGGATGCTGCAGAGCAACTACCGGGAGGCGTTCCGGCACGGCGCGGACGGCTGGATCGACGACGTGCTGGCGTTCACCGCCGACTGGGGGTTCAAGGTCGAGGACATCGCGGTGCCGAGCTGGCTGTGGCACGGCACCGACGACCAGTTCTCCCCGGTCGAGCACTCCCGCTGGCTGGGCGACCACATCCCCGGCGCCGAGCTCTTCCTGGAGCCCGGCGCAGCGCACTTCGGCGCGTTCCGGGTGCTGACCACCGCCCTGGCCTGGGCGGCGGGCTGAGGCATCAGGCTGTCATGAGGCCTCAGGCTGTCACCGGGGTGACCGGCGCTCCCTCGTCCAGCACGGCCAGGACGTTGTCCACGGCCAGGCCGCCCATCGCCTGCCGGGTGGCGACGGTGGCACTGCCCAGGTGCGGGGCCAGGACGGCGCGTTCCTGGGCGAGCAGCGCGGGCGGGACGGCCGGCTCGTGCTCGAAGTTGTCCACGGCGGCGGCGAACAGCGCGCCGGACTCCAGCGCGGCGGCCAGCGCCTCCTCGTCCACCACTCCGGCGGTCATGCTGACCACCACCGCCCCGCGCGGCAGCAGGGCGAGGCGGCGGGCGTCCAGCAGGTGCCGGGTGGCGGCGCTGAGCGGGGCGGTGACGACCAGCACCGTGGAGTGGGCGAGCAGGTCCTCCAGCGGCCGCCAGGTGGCGCCGTCGGCCTGCTCGGGCGGCAGCTCGCGGCGGTTGTGGTAGCTGACCGGCATGTCGAAGGCGCGGGCCCGGCGGGCCACCGCCTGCCCGATCCGGCCCATGCCGAGCACGCCCAGCGGGGTGCCGGCCAGCTCCATGCCGAGCAGGAAGTTCGGTGCCCAGGTCCAGGGGCTGCCGGAGCGCAGCAGGCGCTCGCCCTCGCCGAGGCGGCGGGTGGCGGCCAGCAGCAGCGCCCAGGCCATGTCGGCGGTGGCGGTGGTGAGCACGCCGGGGGTGTTGGAGACCAGCACGCCGCGGTCGGCGCAGGCGGCCAGGTCGATGTTGTGGTGCCCCACGGCGTGGTTGGCGACGATCTCCAGGGACGGCCCGGCCGCGTCCAGGAACTCGCCGTCGACCCGGTCGTCCAGGGTGGTGAGCACGGCGCGGCGGCCGCGGACGGCGGCCAGCAGGTCGGCCCGGGCCATCGCCTGGTCGGAGTCGTGGCAGGTGACGGCGTGGCGCGCGGTGAGCCGTTCGATCACCCCGGGCGCGAGGCGCCGGGTGACCAGGACCGGGGGCGGGGTCTGCTTGCTCATGGTCCCGCAGCGTACCCGCCGCCCCCGGCCGGAGGCCGTGCTCTCACCGGCGCCTGCACCACCGCTCACACCACCGCTTACACCGGCTGCGGCTCCAGGTCCCGGTTGATCCGCTTCCAGCCGCGCGCCGCGACCGTGTTGGGGTGCTCCTCGCCGAACTGCCGGATCAGCTCGCCGATCGCACGGGCCCGCAGTTCGGCGGCCTGGGTGTGCCGGCCGGCCGAGCGCAGGGTGATCGACAGGTTGGCCTCGCAGGCGACGGCATCCGGGTGCCGGGGCGTGTAGCGCTCGCACAGGCCCTGGTAGGCGGCCCGGCCGAGTTCCTCGGCGAGGCCGATCTGGCCGTCGTCACCGTAGGCGTTGGCCAGGTTGATCACCGCGTTGAGGGTGTACGGGTGGTCCGGCCCGACGGAGTCGGTCAGCCCTTCGACGGTGAGCCGGCCGCGTTCGATGGCGCCCTGGATGTCGCCGCTGCCGCGCAGGTAGATGCCGAGGTTGTTGGCGCAGGCCAGGGTGAAGGGGTGTTCGTCGCCGAAGAGGCGGCGGTGGCCTTCGAAGACGGTGGAGCAGAGGTCGCGGGCGGCCTCCTTGTCGCCGGAGGCGCTGTGGTCGGCGGCCAGGTTGAGCGCGCAGGCGAGCGCGTCGGGGGCGTCGGCGCCGTAGCGCTCCAGGTAGCGCTCGTAGGTCTCCTTGGTGATCCGGCGGGCTTCGGCGAGCGCGCCGATGCGGCGCAGCGAGACGGCCAGGGACTTGGCGTTGCGCAGGTTCTCCGGCAGGTCGGGGTCGAGGACGTCGCCGAGGTCGGAGGTGACTTCCTGGAGCAGGTCCACCGAGCCGCGGTAGTCGCCGAGTTCGCGCAGGTCGCGGGCGAGGTTGGACTTGGTGGAGAGGGTGTAGGGGTGCCGGGGGCCGAGGACGGCGGTGCGCCGGTCGAGGGTTTCCTGGTCGAGTTCGCGGGCGGCCTCGCTGTTGCCGACGAGCCGGTAGTCGATGGCCAGGTTGTTGGCCATGGAGAGCGTGCGCGGGTTGTCGTCGCCGAACAACTCGCGGAACTGGTCGAGGATTTCGCGGTCGAGGTCGAGGGCGGCCTGGAACCGGCCGAGTGCCCGGCGGTCGGCGCCGAGGGAGCCGGCCGTCATCAGGGTGTACGGGTGGTGCTCGCCGAGCAGGGCCCGCTGGCGTTCCAGGGTGTCCTCGTCCAGGGCCAGGGCTTCGGCGTAGTTGCCCTGGGAGCGCAGCACGTTGGCGAGTTGGAAGCGCAGCAGCAGGGTCTGCCGGTCGTTCTCGCCGAGCTTGTTGGTCCACTCGGTGTCGAGGGCGTGGCCGAGGTCGCGGGCGCGGTCGAGTTCGCCGCGCTTCCAGAGGTAGCGGACGCGGTCGATGAGCAGTTGGCGGGTGTCCGCCTCGTCGCAGTTGTGCGCCTTGGAGGGCGACAGGTGCGGCCAGATCTCGTCGAAGGCGGGCCAGTTGGCGGGGTCGTCGGTGTCGCCGAGGACGGGCCGGGCGCCGGTGAGGATGCGATGCACCTCGTGGACGGCGATCTCCTGCTCGTCGTCGGTCATCTCGGCCCGGATCACCGCCTGGACGAGCCGGTGCACCTGGAAGCTGTTGCTGCCGGCGTCGACCTTGGCCAGCGCGTACCGGCCGATCGCCTGGATCACCTTGCCCAGCATGAACTTGTCGCTGAGGTCGGCGTCGTACTTCACCAGCGCCCGGATCATCTGGTCGCTGTAGAAGAGGTTCATCGAGATCGGCTCGGGCGCGAAGAACGCGCAGAGCTGCAACAGCCGGACGGCGGCCGGGGACTGCTGGCGCAGCCGGCCGATGGACACGTTCCAGGTGGCGCCGACCGGGGTCGGGTAGTCGGCGGGGCGGGCGACGGCCAGCGCGCGGGCCGCCTCGGCGTGCAGTTGGGCGACGTAGGTCTCCACCGGGGTGCCGGTGGTGTCCAGCCAGGCGGCCGCGACCTCGACGGCGAGCGGCAGGTCGCCGACCGCCTCGGCGACCCGGTCGGCGTCCGGGCGGGAGAGGCCGCGGGCGCGCCGGCACAGGTGTTCGACGCTCTCGCCGCGGGTGAAGACGTCCACCTCCAGCGCCTCGGCGTGCCCGGTCCAGGCCTGGTTGCGGGAGGTGACCAGGATGTGGCCGGAGCCGCCGGGGAAGAAGCGGCGGATCTCGGCCGGTTCGTCGGCGTTGTCGAAGATCAGCAGCCAGCGCGAGGTCGGCACGCCGCGGCGCAGCGCCTCCCGGGCGGCCTCGGCGGCTTCGGTGACGGAGTCGCCGACGCGCAGGCCGAGCCGGCGGGCGAGGTCGGCGAGGGCGGGTGCGACGAGTTCGGTCTGCTCGGCGTCGATCCACCAGACCAGGTCGTAGTCGGACATGAACCGGTGCGCGTACTCCAGCGCGACCTGGGTCTTGCCGACGCCGCCGAGCCCGTACAGCGTCTGGGGGGTGGGCAGGACGGCCGCCATGCCGCCGCGCAGTTGGTTGCGCAGCTGCTCCAGGACGGCGGCGCGGCCGGTGAAGGAGGGGTTGCGCGGCGGGACGTCCCACACGGTCGGCTTGCTGCCGGGGAAGCGCGGTCCGCTGCCGTTGGGCTCGGTCAGGGCGACGTCGCCGCGGCCGAGGGCGCGCAGCAGGGTCTGGACGGACTGCGTCTCGTCGCGGCCGACGAGGTCGACGGGGTTGCGGTTGCTGAAGGGCGCGGTGAGCCTGACGTCGCCGACGCGGACGGGGACGAGCTGGCGCCGGGTGCCGGCGGGGTCGGAGTTGACCACGGACTCCCACAGCGCCCGGGCCTGCGGGGAGCGCTGGTAGGCGGGCGAGAGCACGGCGACGGTCCGGTAGGCGGCGTCGATGCCGCGTTCGGTCTCCTCGCGCGGGTCGGTGCCGGCGCTGAGGTCGCGGGGCAGCACCCGGAAGCCGGCCCGGGTGAGCACGGACTCGATCCAGTCCGCCCACATCCGGTCCTCGGGGACGTAGGAGAGGTAGAGGTCGGCGGGGACGGACGGGCGGCGGCGGGTGAACGCGTCCACGTAGCGCAGCCGCAGTTCCTCGTCCATCACCGGCAGGGAGGTGACCTTGCGCTGGGTGATCATCGCGGTGAGGCGCTCGCAGGCGGCGAGCATCGAGGTGGGGGTGCCGGTCTGGTCGCCGAAGGTGGCGAGGATCTCCTCGTAGGCGTAGAACGGCCGGTACGGGATCTCCACCGAGCCCCAGTAGGCGGCGAGTTCCTCGCCGTTGAGGCCGGCCGGCAGCCCGTCGAAGCGGACCCGGGCGAGGGAGCGGCCGGCGTCGGCCTTCTCCTTCTCGCCCTCGTCGATGCGCATCGGGACGGGCAGGATGCGGATGCCGCGCTCGCGGTAGCGGTCGTGGATGTGCTGGGCGATCCGGGAGGCGCCGTCGATGGACTGGTCGCTCAGGGTGAAGCAGACCACCAGGTCGTCGGGCATCTGGACGGTGCAGATCTCGGCGATGTCGGACAGGCCGGTGCGCGAGTCGATGAGCACGTAGTCGTACCGCTTGCTCATGTCGGCCTTGAGGGCGTCGAAGAACTGCCCGCCGTCAAAGCGGTCGTAGAAGATGTCCCAGTCCAGGTGGGTGACGGCCTCGGAGTAGTCCCGGTTGAACTGGCCGGCGGACAGGAAGTCCAGGCTGCCACCGGTCGGGAACAGCGGCCAGGACAGCGACAGCGCGTGCGGGTGCACCCTGGCGAAGTCCAGGTGCCAGCCCTCGGCGTGCTCGACCGGGCGCAGGGCCTCCTCGCGGTACTCGGCGATCAGGTCCATCATCCCGGTCGTGCCGGCCAGCGAGGCCGGGTCGAGGAAGGGGTGGAAGAACTTGGCCAGGCCCGGCGCCTCCAGGTCCCAGTCCACGGTGAGCACCCGGTAGCCGTTGGCGGCCAGGATCCAGGCGGTGTTGGCGAGCGCCATGGTGCGCCCGGTGCCGCCCTTGTAGGAGTAGAAGGTGATGATCCGGCCGTTGCGGTCCTGCTCCACGGACCGTCGTTCGGCCTCCCGCTGGGCGGCCAGTTCGGCCACGGTGAGGCCCCCGACGCGGAAGTTCCTGGTGGGGTTCTCGCTCATCTGGGTCGTCCTCCCAAGGGCGCCATCCCGTCATCGGGGTCATCGCCGTCGTCACGGTCTGGGTGGTCGTCGGGTCCGGAGTCGTCCTGCCCGAGGGGGGCGTCCCGGCCGAACGGGGCCGCGCCCGGGCCGCGCCGGAACGCGTCCCGCAGGTTCGGGCGGGGCGGCGGCGGATCCTCCGGCTCGGCCCTGGTGCGGCCCTCGAAGGCGTACTTGGCCTTCATGGCGGCCCGGGGCAGCGCGTCGTCGAAGTCCTCCAGGGTGTTCAGCCCGGTCGGGCCGCTCACCCCGAGGAAGCTGGGGCGGCTCGCCCGCCGGGTGATGCGCAACGCCTGGTCGCTCAACTCGCCGAGGTCGCCGCCGCGTTCCTCGCACTCGGGGTCCTCGGTGTTCCACGGCTCCAGGACGCTCACCCAGGTGGCGTCCGAGCGGTCGAAGCGGCGGACGAGCTCCCGGCGGTCCGGATCGCGCAGCGCCCACCGGTCGAGCAGGAGCAGGCCGGGGGCGGCCGCCTCCCCCTCGATGATCGACTCGACCTCGTCGTCGAACTCGTGCACGGTCGGCTGGAACCCCAACTGCCGGGCCAGCCGCACCGCGTGCTGGGCGATCGGCGAGCCGGCCGGGCGATAGGGGTGCCAGTCGGTGCGCCGGGAGCCGTAGAAGTCGGGATTGCGGTCGGGCGGCAACTCGCCCTGGTGGTAGGAGAGTACGGAGATCCGCAGCTGCTTGGTCGGCGCGCTCACGTTGAAGGCGCTGGGCAGCCCGTTGAAGTCCAACCGCCGCCCGACCGGGATCACCGTCTCCTCCGCCACCTGCACGATCCGCGCCGCCAGCCGGTGCACGGCCAGCTCGTAGGCCGAGCGGAAGTAGGTGAGCTTCATCAGCGCGTACAGGCCCTCGGTGGCGTAGTCCGGCCCGAAACTGGCGTGGTTGAACTGGAGTTCACTGGCGACCTTGGGCAGCCGGTAGCGGCTCATCGGCGCCCACAGCACCGGCACGATGCCGCTGGTGCGCTCCGCGTCGATCGTCGCCGGGTACACCGGGCGGCGGGTGAAGGCGTGCCACTCCTGCCCGCACGGGACGCTGTTGAAGTACCGGGGAGAGTACAGCGGCACGAACACCCGGCACGTCGCCAGCTCCTCCGACAGCCGCTCCGCCCACAACTCCCCCTGGTGCATGGACTCGTCCATGAAGCCGACCGGCACCCCGGCCGGGACCGTGGTCAGCTGCAGCACCGCCTCGCACAGGTCCCGGTACAGCTGGCGGACCCAGTGGTTCGGATCACCGGCGCCGCGCGTGCCGGCCTTCGGGGTGTGCGCGTAGGAGAGGAAGAAGTACGGCCGGGCATCATCCTCGTCCCAGCCACGGTCGTTCACACGCGCCTCCCCCGGGCCCGTCGGCAACCTGGTTCCCGCAGCCCCCGTGCGGCGGGGTCTCAGTGTAGGAACGAGTGAGGACCCAAGGGAATAGCACAACGAGTCGCACGAATTGACATGACCGAAACGACACGGCTGTGCGCCCGCTTATCGTGGCTCCCGGGGCCTGCTCCAGCGCGCCCGACACGGAGTACAGGGAAGGTAGCCATGGACCACCTCAACTGGCAGAAGCCGAGCTTCAGCGGTGACCAGGCGGACTGCATCGAGATCGCCTCCGAGGGCGACTTCGTCTACCTCCGCGAGTCCGACAATCCCGGCCACATCGTCACCACCACCCGCACCAAGCTCAACGCCTGGCTCCTCGGCGCCAAGGCCGGCGAGTTCGACCACTTCATCGCCTGACCCGCACGGACTGGCGGCCTCGCGAGTCAGCAGGAGCCGCCGTGGCACCCGAAATGGCGCGGGCCCGCCTGGGGAAGGCGGGCCCGCGTGCCATGCATGGCACCTATGTCCGATCCCGTCGATCCCGAAGCCGCTCGGACCGGGCCTGACAGACACCGCCGACGGCGGCGGCCAGCAGGATCAGGACCAGCATGCCCGTCACGCCCGGCCCCGCCGGCGCTTGAACTCGCGCAGCAGAGCCAGCAGGTTGATCAAGGTGCTGGCCGGGATGTTGCCGATGGAGACCAGGGCGCTGCCGTTCAGATTGGTCTCGCCGGGCCGAGCGGACGGCCAGAGGAGACCGAACTCGCGGCCCTCCGTGCGGAGATCGACGATCAGTTCGGTGATCTGCCGACCGGTGAGCTGCCGCAGGGCCGGGTCGGCGGGGTGGATCGGGTGGTGGGCGATCACGCGGCGCCGTCCAGCTCGAACCAAACGCGCTTGCCGAGCTTCTGCGGCTCCGCACCCCAGCGGTGCATGAGCCCCTCCACCAGCATCAACCCCCGCCCGGACTGGGCGAACGGGTCGGGCTTCCGCTGCTCGGGCAGCACGGGACTGCGGTCCGCGACGGTGACGCGGAGCGTCCCGTGGACGACGGCGACCAGGACGACGGGCGCGGCGGTCAACCCGTGCCGCCAGGCGTTCACCACCAGCTCCACGAGCGCGAGTTCGGCATCCCCGATGGAGGAGTTGGGGTACCCGGCGCGCGCCATGGTGTCGCGCAACGCCTCGCGAGAGACGGTGAGGGAGGGGGAGTTGAGGTTGGGGTCACACATGGGGAATCTCCCAGCGGTGCAGAGGGGCTACGCACAGACGCAACTGACGACCCGTCTGATGCGCGGTTGTGGTTGGACTGTAAGGGGACAAGGTCCAACGATGCAACACTAACTGTAATTTCCCCCACACTGCGAGTAGCGTGAGCGCGCAAGGAGGCATGCCCGTGGGACTCAGGACCGAGATCAGTGAACGACAGCGCCGCTTCGGTGAGGAACTGCGCCGTCTACGCGACGCCGCAGGCGTGTCGGCACCGGAGATCGGCGCGCTGATGGGCATGAAGGGGCCAGCCGTCAGCCACACCGAGGCCGGGAGGCTGAGTCTCAACCTCGACCGCCTGCACATCTGGCTCGACGCCTGCCATGCCAACGATCCCGAGTACCGCGCTGCTCTTCTCGCCATAGGCCAGAGCAACGGCAAGGGCTGGTGGACCGACTACCGTGGCTACGTTCACCCCTCAGCCCTCGACCTCGCCGAGTACGAGGCCGATGCGACCCGCTTGGAAAGCTACGAGACTCTTCTGATCCCAGGGCTGCTCCAGACCAAGGCCTACAGCGAGATCATCCTCGAATACGCCGAGAAGAAGGTCGAGTTTCGCCGCGCCCGCCAGGAGATCCTGAGCGTCGAGAACGGAACACCCTTCCATGCCGTGATCCACGAGGCCGCGCTACACGCGATGTACGGCGGTCCAACCGTCATGCGCGACCAGCTGAACTACCTGATCGATGTCGGCAAGCTGCCCCATGTGACCATCCAGATCCTGCCGTTCGGCTGCACAGTCTTCGCCTCGACCGACATCCCGTTCATGCTGCTGCACGGTCAGCACCCGAAGCTGGACACCGTCTTGATGGAGCAGCCGCACGGCGTCCCGTTCCTGGGCGATCCTGAAGCAGTATCGTCATACCGGCGGAAGTTCGAACGCCTCAGAGGCGCGGCGCTCCCACCCCTGACCGCCTCTGCGCCCGGACCCTCCCCCGCCTATCGCGACTCATGGGGTTTGCTCCAGCACATTCGTTACGCAGTACAGGGAAGGTAGGCATGGAACGGCTCATCTGGCAGAAGTCCAGTTTCAGTTACGAGACCAACTGCGTCGAAATTGCATCCGACGGCGCCCTCGTCTACATCCGCGAGTCCGACGACCCCGCCCACATCGTCACCACCACCCGCACCAAGCTCAACGCCTGGCTCCTCGGCGCCAAGGCCGGCGAGTTCGACCACTTCATCGCCTGACCTCCACGGCCCGAAGGGGGGGGGGCCCCGCACCGCCGCGGGCCCCCCCCCCCCCCCCGCCCCCCCCCCCCCCCGGGGCTCCGCGGCGCCTGGGCGGGGTTGTTCTACCATTTCAGCGCCTCACCCCCACGGCCCGACGGGCGGCCCCCGCTAACTCGCGGGAGCCGCCCTTCCCCCAGGTACCGCCGTCACACTGTGGTAGGCATCGGGACGATCCAGAGCTCGGCCGGGCCGCTTATGATCACGGACTCCAGGCGGGCCGGCGTCGGGCTGGCCGGGTCCAGGGCGCTGCCGGGGTAGGCACCGAAGAGGCCTTCCAGGGCCACTTCGGCCTCCAGCCGGGCCAGGGGTGCGCCGAGGCAGAAGTGCGGGCCGTAGCCGAAGGACAGGTGCTCCTTGTCGGGGCGGGTCGGGTCGAAGTCGTCCGGCCGGTCCGGGTGGACCTCCGGGTCCCGGCCGGCCGCGCCGAATCCGAGCAGGATCGGCTCGCCCTGGCGGATGACCACGCCCTCGCCGAGGTCGATGTCCTCCAGCGGGTAGCGGAGCGGGATGTGCATCACCGGGCTCTCGTGGCGCAGGGTCTCCTCGATGACGTCCTCCCACGCGAGGGTGCCCTCGTGGACCTGGGCCAGGTAGCGGGGGTGGGTGAGGAGCGCCTGGACGGCGCTGGTGATGAGGTTGACGGCGGTCTCGTACCCGGCGCCGAGCATCAGGAAGAGCTCGTCGCGGGACTCCTCCTCCGCGCGGCCCGTGTCGCCGCCGGTGCTGACGGCGGCCACGTCGCTGGCGAGGTCGGGGCCGGGGTCGCGCCGTTTGAGCTCCAGCAGTTCGACCAGCACCACGTTGATCTCCGCCCGCGCGACCGTCATCTGCTCGGTCGTCGCCGTCGTCGTCAGCAGGGTGTCCATCGACCGGCCGATCTGCGGCCGCATGTCGGCGGGTACGCCGAAGAGGTCGCAGATCACCGTCATGGTGAGCGGGAGCGAGAGGGCCCGGCGGATGTCCACGGCCTCGCCGGGGGCGAGGTCGCGGAACGCGCCGACCAGGGCGGCGGTCGTCGCCTCGATCCCGGGCCGCAGCGCGGACACCCGGCGGGGCGAGAACGAGGGCGCCATCCGTCGCCGTGCCGAGCGGTGTTCGTCGCCGTAGCGGTTGAAGAAGTTCTGCTGGAACGCGATCGGGCCCATCGGCCACCCCTCGGGCACCGCGGCCAGGCCGGGCCAGTGCTTGCGCGGGTCGCGGGAGACCCGCGGATCGCCGGTCAGGGCGCGGATCACCGAGCTGCGGGTCACGGACCAGGCGACGATGCCGCCGGGGAGTTCGACCCGCACGGCGGGCCCGGCGGCGCGGAGCTCCGCGTTCTGCTGGTGCAGGGCCCGGCCGGTCATGTCCAGCACCGGGCAGCCGTTGTCGTCTGGAGCCATGGCATTGCTCCTCAGGATCTCTCGGGGGTGCCCCAGCAGTCCGTGCCGCGACACGTCCTGCTGTGTCCGGGGCCTGTGCTCCGTTCTAGAGCGGCACGGAGCGGTCGTCAACGGACCGCGACGGTGTTACCAGGATCATCCAGCCAGACGGACTGTGCCCCGTCTACACCGACGGTCACGCCGAACCGGCCCGGGTCCGGCCTCCCTCCCCCAACCACCATCCCCGGGCGCTCACGATCCCGCCCCACAGCTTTCTCCCCAGCTCGGCCCTGGACCCCTGTGGGGTATCTATGCCGACTCGGCGACAGTCCCGTGTTCGACCAATGATCTCTATTTGGGGCCACCCATCACGCTTCGATCGCACAGGAAGTCGACCCCACCGACTTCCTGCGCAGCACCGCGCCCGTTAGCCCGCATCCCGCCCAGCCTCGGACAAGATCCTTATTCCAGATCACGGATATGCCCGATACGGCGTGGACACGCATCGAAGGCAGCCCTAGCGTCGTTGACGAGTTGGGAGGTGCCCGGCCTGGAGGAGGTCAGCATGACTGAGCGCCCTCAGCTGCTCTCTTTTACCGGCGAGTTCAACCGCCCAAACTCCGACGATGACGACTGCCCGAACGTGTACGCCACCGATCGAGGGACGTCCGTGGTCCAGGGCGACCACTTCACGGTTCTGGAGGCGCCCCACCGTCGAGGTTCCCCAACACGGTTCCGAAGGAGGCCATCCGTGCTCTTGGATGGTGACCAGTGGCGCGCCCACTTCGACAGCTACCAGCACGAAGCGTTCCGGTTCGAGGCGCAGCCCGCCTACACCATGCCCAGGGAAGCAGAGAGCCTCGCACGCTTCCTGCGCGGCGAGCCGAAGCCGGTCGATCACAACGCGGCGTGGCACCGGAGGGTGCACGGCTTCGTCTCCTCGGGACGGAAGATCGGCCGCGTCCGGGTGGTGCGCCACCCCCTCACGGACTACCAGCGGTACCAGTTCGCCTGGGGTATCCCTGGCAACATCGCCGCCGGAGAAGACATCCGGATCCTGGACACCACTGAAGGGAACTTCGGTATCCCCGACCAGGACTGGTGGCTGTTCGATGACACCTCGGCAGTCCACCTGAACTTCCGACCTGACGGCACCCAGATCAACCGGGAGCTGGTCAGCGGCGACATGCGCCGCCACCGCGAGTGGAAAAGAATCGCCCTGGCTCACTCCGTGCCGTTTTCCGAATACCTGAAGTCGGCCCCACCGACTTCTTGCGCAACACCGCATCCGTCGGCCCGCGTCCCAGGTGTCCTGGGG
>NZ_JBHWIO010000132.1:0-16407 GCF_042732075.1 Kitasatospora sp. NPDC059812 | reverse complement strand
AACACGGACGCGGCGTCCTCCTCGTCAACGAGCTGGCCGAGAAGTGGGGCTGCTGCCCCCGCGCCGGCGGGGTCGGCAAATTCGTCTGGGCGCTGTGCGCTCTGAAAGCGCCTGGTTGTATTCCCGGTTCAGCCGGGAGGAATTCGGAGGATATTCCTGGGTCGGATGGCTTACCTGGAGTCGAAAGACGAAGGGGACCGTAGCATGCCAGAAAATCGGCGGCCGTGTCCAGGCATTGGGGACGGTGCGTCGAGCGACCCGCGCGATATGGTGAAAGCTGAATTGCCTGAACCCCAATCTCCAGTCGATCAAAAAACGGGTCCGCCGGAAAGATGCCCGAAACCGGCGCCACTTCCTGCGACGGCTATTTGTGCCGGCCGATGCAACTCCGGGGAGGGGAGCGATGTCCAATGAGGACATTCAAGGAGATGAGTGGGGCACCTAAGTCGCGCTAGCACGTACAACCAGGACGAACAGAGGATCGCCTAAAGGGCGCGAGCCCCATGGCGACGGAGTGTCCGTAGTAGTCGCAGGAGTAACGACCTGCCAGGGAGGACGGGAAAGCCGTCCACAGGGCGAAGGGACACAGGTGGCGAGGCATCAACGAGACCGAGAGGTATGCGAAATGCAGAGCGCCGAGACGGTACTTGGTGTCCTCCGTGAACGAGGCAGGCGGAACCTGCCATGTGATGAGCTGTACCGACAGATGTTCAACCCGCAGTTGTATCTCATGGCCTACGGGCGCATCTACTCCAACAAGGGGGCGATGACTCCCGGGGCGACAGGGGAAACCCCAGATGGCATGTCACTCGCGAAGATCGGACGCATCATCGATGTGCTGCGCCACGAGCGCTTCCGGTTCAAGCCGGTCAAGCGGACCTTCATCCCGAAAAAGAACGGGAAAAGAAGGCCGCTGGGCCTGCCGTCATGGACGGACAAGTTGGTCGGCGAGGTGATGCGCCTCCTGCTGGAGGCGTACTACGAGCCCCGGTTCTCCGACCACTCCCATGGTTTCCGCCCCCGCCGCGGCTGCCACACCGCACTCAGCTCCGTGGCACGCACGTGGACGGGGACAACCTGGTTCATCGAAGGTGACATCGCACAGTGCTTCGACTCGCTCGACCACCGAGTGATGCTCGAATCCTTGGGCGAGAACATTCATGACAACAGGTTCCTGCGGCTCGTGCGGAACATGCTCAGAGCCGGATACCTGGAGGACTGGAAATGGAACGCCACCATGAGCGGCACTCCACAAGGCGGCGTCCTGTCGCCCCTCCTGTCCAATATTTACCTGCACAAGCTGGACAGATTCATCGAGACAGTCATCATGCCGGAATACACTCGTGGAAAGCTCAGGGCGAGGCACCCTGAGTACCGCAGGGTCGAGGCGGCACTCCAGCGCGCACGCAAACGCGGCGACCGTACAGAAGCGCGCGCCCTGCGCAAACGACTGCACGGCCTCCCGAGTCAGGACATGTCCGACCCGGGATATCGTCGCCTTCGCTACGTGCGATACGCCGACGACACCCTGATCGGGTTCACCGGGCCAAAAGCCGAAGCCGAGGAAATCAAGCATCGCTTGGCACAGTTCCTGCGCGACGATCTCAAGCTGGAACTGTCCCGGGAAAAAACGCTGGTCACCCACGCCCGGACCAGCGCGGCGAGGTTCCTTGGCTACGAGATCAATGTCAGTCGGGACGACCGCAGATCAGAACGGAAGAAGGGGAAAAGGCGGCAACGCCGCTCGACCAACGGAACCGTTCAACTGCACGTCCCGAAAGACGTGATCAAGGCCCACTGTGCTCCGTACATGGCGCGCGGAAAACCCGCGCGTCTGCCCGCGATGTACAACTTCGACGACTACACCATCGTCAACATCTACGGCGCCAAGTACCGCGGAATCGTGAACTACTACCTACTGGCCGGTGACGTCTTTCGGCTGGACCGGTTGCACTGGGTCATGCAGTCCTCGCTGCTGTGCTCCCTGGCGAACAAGCACCGCTCGACCATGTCGAAGATGGCCCGCAAGTACAAGGTCACCATCGAGACTCCGGCCGGGCCGCGCAAGTGCATCCAGGCGAGCATCACCCGGGACGCAGGCAGGAAACCGCTGGTCGCACAGTTCGGTGGCATTCCGCTCCGGCGGCAGCAACACGCGACCCTTCTGGATCGCGACCCTACCCATCAACGCCACCCGCACCGACGCGAGTTGGTCGGACGGCTGCTGGCCGGGGAGTGCGAGTTGTGCGGGCGGGCCGAGAAGGTCCAGGTCCACCAGATCCGCAAGCTCGCCGACCTCGACCGGCCGGGCAGGGAACAACCCGGCTGGGCTGCCCTCATGGTGAAGAAACGACGCAAGACCCTTGTGGTCTGCGCAACTTGCCATGGCGGCATCCACGCCGGCCGCGAAAGCTGAGTTCACGGCAGTCACTGGAGAGCCCGTTGCGACGAAAGAAGCACGGCGGGTTCGGGAGGAGGCCGCTGGGAAAAGGAGCAGCTCCGCTGCCACCTCGCCCGGCGGCCCACCTCACGATCGCCCCCGCACCCGCGCCCGCCACCCTCCTCACCGTCTGAACAGGTGCCCACCATGCGACTCCCCTTGACCGCCCGCCACCTGTTCGACACCGGCTCCACCCCCGCCGACGCCTACGCCACCCTCGCCCGCCGTACCAACGAACCCCTGCGCTCAGCCCGCGCCGTCTGCATCGCCCTCGGCATCCCGGCGGCCGAGACGCAACGCCGCCTCGACGACTGCTTCGACGCCCTCCTCGCCAGCCCCCGCCCCGGCTCCGAGAACGACACCGGCGAACTCCTCGAAGCCCTCGGCGTCTTCGACATCCCCAAGATCCCCGACGACCGCGACCTCGCCATCATCGAACTCTTCCTCACCGCCATCGACGCCCACGGCAGCATCCGCGCCGGCCACCAACACGGCCTCACCCGCTGGTTCACCACCGGCAACCTCACCACCGCCTACCTCTCGCTGGCCGCCACCCAACCCCACCCCACCACCGGCAACCCCACCCACTACTGGACCACCCTTGTCACCGCCGGCGAACTCCTCACCACCACCCCCGACCCCCGCCTCAAACCCGCCCTCACCCACTGCCGCACCCAAGCCCAAGCCGCACATTCGTGACGAGCGGGCTATGGCTTCACGTCCCACCGCCCCAACTCGTCCGAGACGCCCCATCGGAGAGATCCGACAGGCCGCCGCAGCCCAACTCGCTTGCGCCCCGGCAGACATGCCCGCCAATGTCCAACCGCCGACCGCCCAATGAGCATCTTCCAGCCTGAAATGGCCGGCCGCCCGGGTACGTATCTCGTTCACCAGGGTCAGGGCCTGCCACCAGGGCCGCAGTGGCCTGATTCTGCCTAGATGAATGATGCCAAGAGCTCGCTGGCGCGCATGACATGAAGCGAGGGAGTCCAGAGATCGGCATCGCGCCCCGGCTCAGTGATGCCGAGCTGGTCACCCTCCCCGTGATGCAGGCCCTTCTCGGCTTCACCTCCGAGCGCCGGTGGATCCGCCACGCCGATGCCCACCTGCGTCATCCCTTCCCGTACCTGCTCGGGCAGTCGGGCTACAACCGGCGGTTGCGCAAGGCCGCCGACCTGATCGCACAGGTCAACCGGCTGCTGGCGACCGACACCTCGCTGTGGACCGACACCGTGTGGGTCGTCGACTCCACACTGGTGGAGTGCGGGCGCTCCCGCGAGACGGCCAAGCGCTCCGACCTGGCCGGATGGGCCGAGTACGGCTACTGCGCCAGCCACTCCCGGTTCTTCTGAGGCCTGCGCCTGCACCTGGTGTGCACCCTGCACGGGCTGCCCGTCGCCTTCGCGCGGCGGTGGCGCGCGCGGGGGCTGCTGGCCGAGTTCCACGACCGGATGGGGGGCATGGTCCGCGAGGACGCCGGCCGCGACCCGGAGCCGACCGCCGCGGTGATCGACGCGCGGTGCCTGCGCGCGGCGGCCACGGTGCCGGCGTCCTCACGCGGATACGACGGCGCGAAGAAGGTCCCCGGGCGCAGGTGACGGTGGGCTCGGCGTTCGGTTAGTCCGCGGCGACGCGGGTGCAGCGCGGCTTGACCGGGCGGCCGGTCATGCCGGCGCTGCTGTGCGGCGCCGGTGGCACATGGTGGTGCCGGGCGACCGCCACAACGGACGCCACCATGCCAACGGCCAGCAGGGCCACGGCCGTCAGGGTCGCACCGTCGGGGTGGACGAGCGACTGGCCGCGCAGCGCTTGCCAGGTCAGGATCGCCAGCACGCCCGCGTAGGTCCCGGTCGCCACCAGGACCAGGCGCAGGCGCGTCCGCTCGTCGGCCAACCGCGGGAACCTGCGGGACAGTGTGATCAGCAGCCAGGCGAAGAGCGGGATGGCCTGCAGCGCGTGCATGCCGACGAAGTGGGGGATGCGCAGGTCGCCGCCGGTGCTGCTCCAGCCGGTGATGGCGATGCCGGGCGAGTCGTCGGCGACGCCGACGCTGTGTGCCCCCACGATGCCCACGGCGGCCCCGCTGCGCATGGCACCGAGTTGGGCAGGGGTCGGGCTGGTCATGAGGAAGCCGAATGCCATGCCCACCAGTGCGAGGAGCAGGCCGAGCCGGACGGACCAGGTGGCCGCGCGGTCCCCGGTCCGCTCGCGGAACAACCTGGCCGCGATGCCGAGGTTGGCCAGCCACAAGGTGACGATCGAGGCGGCCATCGCGAACCAGAGGCCGGCGTCCAGCGGTGTGGCGACGTTGAAGTGGCTCTGCCTGCCGCGGAGCACCTGGCCAACGACGACGACCATCTCGATCACGTTGGCGGCGGCAATCGTCGTCCCGAGCCACCAGACCCAGCGGGGGGCCGTGCGGCCCAGGGACAGCATCCACGCGAGGGTCACCGAATAGATCGCGATGGAGAGGGAGAACTTGAAGGGCTTCAGCCAGATCGGCTCCCCGACCAGGATCCGGTCGTCGACCGCGAGGCCGACGGCGGATGCCAGGGCGAGGGCCGCCATGGCAGCGGCGAGCAGTACCAGCGGGCGGTGCCAGAGGCGGATCGTCATCATTTCCTCGGAGAGTGGACTGCACGGCGTTGCTCTACGCCACGCTGTGCTCGGAGTTGATTCACTGAACGCGGCTTCGGCCCGCTCCTGACTTCGCCGCAGGGTCTGCACAGCCCGACAGCCGATGCCGCGCACGTGGCGCTACCGGCTGAGCCGCGCCCGCCACCACTCGACGGTTGCCCCCAGTGCCTCGTCGATCGGGGTCGACACCTCGCCGAA
This sequence comes from Kitasatospora sp. NPDC059812, assembly GCF_042732075.1. NCBI lineage: Bacteria > Bacillati > Actinomycetota > Actinomycetes > Kitasatosporales > Streptomycetaceae > Kitasatospora > Kitasatospora sp. NPDC059812. The sequence continues at coordinate 11,132 of NZ_JBHWIO010000132.1, read as the reverse complement.
GGTCGCGGTGTACGCCTGGGAGTCGAGCACGAACGGCCGGTCGAACTGGTACTGCACCTCCCGCAGTTCCCCGAGCATGGGGTTGACCAGGCCGACCAGGTGGAGTGGCCACCAAGGAATCCGGCCGACCCTGGCCGGCGGCAGACCCGCCAGCCGGCACAGGTGCCGGACCGCCTCCCGGGTCGACAGCGGCGGGGCGGTGGGAACGTGCCAGGCGCGTCCCCACGCCCGCTCGTCGGTACCAAGCCGTACGAGCGCGCGGGCGATGTCGGGGATATAGGTGAAGCTGTGCGGTGCGTCCGGGTTGCCGATCAGCCTGACTGCACGGCCGGCCAGGAGCGCGGGCATCATCCGCTGGGCGAGGTGGCCGGCCTCGGTGACGCCGGGCCCGAAGAAGTCCGAGGCGCGCGCCTCCGCGACGCGGATCCGGCCGGCCTGGTGCCGGGCCAACGCGTCGCGCCACATGCCGATGCGGACCCGGGCCTTGGTGCCGGTGCCTGCGAGCGGCAGGTCCTCCGTGATGGGGGCGTCGACGGGGCCGTAGCCGTACAGGTTGCCCATCGTCACCAGCACCGAGCCGGCGGCCTCCGCCGCGTCGAGGAGGGCGTTCGAGATCGGCGGCCAGTCGGTGGGCCACCGGTGGTACAGCGGGCTCGCGCAGTTGTAGATCACCTCGGCGCCCTTGGTGGCTTGCCGGAGTGACGCCGTGTCAGTGACGTCGAGCGCCGCACTCCCGTCGCCGCCGGAGCGACTCAGGACGACGACCTCGTACCCCTGTTCGTCGAGCAGTCGCGCCGTGGTGGCGCCGACGGGGCCCTTGCCGATGACGATGTGCCGTGCCATGCAGGTCCTCCTGGAGAATTGAGAGAGCAGTGCTCTCTTCATTGAGGAGTGTTCGCGCAGCGGCGGGGAGAAGTCAAGAGCAGTGCTCTCTCTTGTGTGCACTGCTCTCGAATGAGAGGATGAACGGCATGACGGCATCGCAGACCGCGCGGCAGCTGGCCCGCGCCGAGCTCACTCGCGCGATCAAGGAAGCCGCCACTCGCCAGCTCGCCGAGACCGGGGCGGCCGCACTGTCGCTCCGCGCGGTGGCGCGTGACCTGGGCCTGGCCTCCTCGGCGCTGTACCGCTACTTCCCCAGCCGGGACGCACTGCTCACCGCGCTGATCATCGACGCGTTCAACGCGGTCGGAGCGGCCGCGGAGTCAGGCGCGGCGTCCGCCGCTCCCGCCGATCCGGGCGCCCGGTGGCTTGCCGCATGCCAGGCGGTCCGCCAGTGGGCCCTGGCCCACCCGCACGAGTTCGCCCTGGTCTACGGCTCGCCCGTCCCCGGCTACCAGGCCCCCACCGACACGGTCGACCCCGCCACCCGGGTCACCCGCCTGATGGCCGGTCTCGTCGTCGAGGCACACGCCTCGGGCCTCCTGCGACCCCCCACGCAGCCGCTCCCCGGGCCGAGGCTCGTCGCCCAGCAGGTGCTCGACAGCGCGGGAGGGGCACCGGCCGAACCGTACGCGGACCTGGTGGAACGGTCGCTCACCCTGTGGATCTCCCTGATCGGCACGATCAGCTTCGAGCTGTTCGGTCACCTGAACGAGGTGATCACGGACTACCCCGCGTACTTCGACGCCGCCATGACCATTGCCGCCGAGGCAATCGGGCTCGATGTCCTGTCGCCTCCTGCGTGACACCCCACTACCAGCGGCCCGGTCCGGCACCCGCGGTGGACACCGGCACGGCCCATCACGAGGACGGCGCGCACCGGGGCCTGCGGCGTACGCGCTCCTCGCGGACCGCGCCCGCCCCACGGGCGGAGGCCGTACGTGGGACGGGCGCAGATGGAGCGACCGGATCAGGCGGTCGGGAGGTTGCGAGCGGCAGCCTCGGCCTTGTCCGCGTGCTCGGCAGCGGCCTGCGCGGCCTGCTGGGCCTGGGCGGCGTGTTCGGCGGCGGCCTGCGCGGTGGCCCGGGCCTTCTGCGCGTACTCGGCGGGGGTCTGGGCCTGGGCGGTCGCCTTGGCCGCGTCCACCGCCGTCTTCGCCGACCCGTAGGCATCACCGCCTGCCGGCGGCTCACAGAGTGCTGAAGGCGCCCTCCACGGCCTCGCACGTGGCGTCCAGATCGTCATCCGTCACCGCAGCGGAGACGAACCAGCAGGCCATGCCGAAGGCGTTGACGTGGACCCCTCGCCCGAGCAGCGCGTGGCGGAACGCGCCGTGGCGGGCCTGGTCGGCGCGGAGCAGGTCGCGGTACTGGCGGCTCGGCATCCCGTCCGCGGTGAACACCGTCTGGAACATGGCTCCGACGCCCTGCACCACACAGGGGATGCGCCGGTCGTGGGCGGCCCGTTGGACGGCCTCCATGATCCGCAGGCCGCTCTCCTCGATGTGCTTCGTGACGGCCGGCTGGTTCAGGTGGCGCAGCGTCACCAGTGCGGCGGTCGCGCACAGTGGCGAGGCGTTGTAGGTCCCGCCGTGCTTGACCCGCCCCACGGCCAGGGGTTCCATCACGTCGCGCCGTCCCGCGAAGGCCGCGATGGGCAGGCCTCCGCCCAGTGCCTTGGCGAAGACGGCGAGGTCGGGCACGACCCCGAACAGCGCCTGGGCGCCTCCGGGGCCGGTGCGGAATCCGGTGCAGACCTCGTCGAAGACGAGGATGATCCCGCGGGCCGTGCACTCCTCCCGCAGCAGGCTCAGGTAGCCCGGCGCGGGCATGGTGCAGGCGTTGTTGGCCACGATCGGCTCGCAGATCACCGCCGCGAACTCGCCGCGGTGGGCGTCCAGGACGGCTCGGAGCGCCGCGGGGTCGTTCCACGGGCAGACGACGACGTCGCCGACGACCCCGGCCGGGATGCCGGGGGAATGGGGTACCGCGTGCGGCGCGGCGTAGGGGCCGGCCTCGGCGGCGTCGGGGCGGTTGGAGACGGCCAGGGTGTCCGACCAGCCGTGGTAGTGGCCCTCGAACTTGAGGACCTTCGAGCGCCCGGTGTAACCGCGGGCGGCCCGCACGGCGCCCTGCACCGCCTCGCTGCCCGAGTTGGCGAAGCGGACGAGCTCCGCGCAGGGCACCATCGCCTGGATCAGCTCGGCGAGTTCGACTTCGACGGTGTTGCAGGTGCCGAACATCGTGCCGGTGTGCAGGACGGCGGTGAGCGCGTCGGTGAGCTGCGGGTTGGCGTGGCCCAGGACCGCGCTGCCGTAGGAGACCAGGTAGTCGAGGTACTCGTTGCCGTCGACGTCCCGGATGCGCGCACCCGAGCCGTCGGCCATGTAGAGCGGGTAGGGGTTCGGACCGGTCGAGGTCATCCGGGCGGAGGAGCTGATGCCGCCGGCCAGCGACGTCTGGGCCCGCTCGAACCACCGGCGGCTGCTGTCGGTTGCGCCCGGCGGCTGGATACGGCCATTCATGTACGGCTCCTGTTTGGTCGAGGGTTGGTCGGGCACGCTCGGACTGCCCTTCGTAGGCGTGGCATTGACGGGATTCGTGGAGAAGATAGGACGTGGGCATGGCTGTGAGGACGGCTGTCGTCACCGGAGCGGGCAGCGGGATCGGGCGGGCGTGCGCCCTGGGCCTGCTGGCGGACGGCTGGACGGTGGTGCTGGTGGGTCGCCGCAAGGGCCCGTTGGACGGGACGGTGGCGCTCGCCGACTCCGCCGGTCGTGACCGCGCGGTCCCGCTTTCCGTCGACATCACCGATCCGGCGGCCGTGGACGGCCTGTTCGACTCCGTCGTGGAACGGTTCGGCCGGCTGGACCTGTTGTTCAACAACGCGGCCGACGTGATGCCGTACACCCCGACCGAGGACGTGGCCGTCGAGGACTGGCACCGGGTGATGGACTCCATCGCCACGGGGACCTTCCTCTGCTCGCGCGCCGCCTTCCGGGTGATGAAGCGTCAGACTCCGCGAGGGGGAAGGATCATCAACAACGGGGCGCCTTCCGCACAGGCACCCCGGCCGGACTCCATCGCCTTCACCGCGGCCAAGCACGCCGTGGCCGGGATGACGCGCTCGCTGTCCCTGGACGGCCGCCGCCACGACATCTCCTGCGGCCAGATCGACATCGGGAACGTCACCCCGCCGGACGGCCCCCAGCCGGCGGTCCTCCAGGCCGACGGGTCACGGCGGGTCGAACCCACCATGGACGTGCGGCACGTCGTCGACACGGTGCGGGCCATGGCCGACCTGCCCCCCGGGGTGAACATCCAGTCCGTCCTGGTCATGCCCAGCGCCATGCCGTACGTCGGGCGCGGGTAGCCCGGCCACGTACGCCTCGAACCAGTTGCCGGGCGCCAGCCGCCCGGCCTGGTCCCAGGCGAGCATCCGGTGCAGCCCGTCCAGATGGATCAGCCCTTCGCGGACGGTCAGGCACTCGTAGTCGGGACCGGGCGCCGGACGGGTGCTCAGGTAGAGGGGAAGGCAGTCGGCCGCGCTCTGCCGGGCGAGCTTGTACGCGCACAGCGGGTTGGACCGGGCGTACGAGGCGCCCAGCGCGGCGAGCCGGTCGGACGTCGCGGCCACGCTCAGCCCGGTCCTGGGGATGAGCTCGGCCGCACCGTCCTCGCCCAGGTGCCAGGGGAGCACCACCCCGCGTACCTCGGGCCCCTCCAGCAGCACGCGATGCCAACGGCCGCCCGACCCGAGCTGGGCATTGCGGATGTGCCCCTCGGCCTCATCGTTGGAGTTGGCCTCGTCAGCCCCGTCGAAGGGGTGTTCACGGGCGAAACGGCGCATGACCGTGTCGAATCGCACCGCTTCCAGAATCCTCATCCGCCGGACCTCTCCGTTCCTTCGTACTCGCCGAAGTGCCGCTCGGCGAAGAGCTCCGGCCACCCCGCGTCCAGGCCGCGGGCGCGCCCCACCGCCAGCACCTGCCGCCAGTACGGCTTGACCGGGGGCCACCGCGTGCCGGTACGACAGTACGAGCCGTCGATCATGTAGCGGGGCCCCGTACCCGGATCCGCCCCGGGGGCGGACCTACGCGTGTGGAAGAGCGCCGAATGGAGCACGACGGTGGACCCGGGCGGCAGTTCGTCGATGACCGTCTCCCCCGGCAGCACACCCGTTCCCAGGTGGCTCCGGGCGCCCTTCTCGGCCACCTCCCGGTGCGAGCCGGGCAGGACGGCCAGACCGCCCAGCTCCGGCTGGAGCCCGCCGATGTAGTGCAGGGCGTGGATCATGGGGAGGCGGCGGTCGCGCTGGGGCCGTTGCTCGTAGTCGTGGTGCCAGCTCTTGCCCGCTCCCCCGGCCGGCCGCCGGTCGCTGTGCAGGTGGTGGAAGACGAAGGACAGCCCGAGCAGCTCGGGGCGGCCGAGCAGGTCCAGCAGTGCCGGCAGCACCGCGAGCTCACCGTGCGCCGGCAGGTCCAGTTCGATCACCTCCGGTGCTCGCGCCCCTGGACGCAGACTGGCCTCTATGGACCGCTGACGCCACCCTTCCTCCACCCATGTGTCCACCTCCGGAACGAGGCGGTCCACGAGACCGGCCGGGAGGAAGCCCGGCAGCACCAGGAAACCGTCCTCCGTGAAACTCCCTGTCTGAACCTCAGCGGTGCGGACCTCTGCCACGTGTCGAATCCCCGGTTCACTCGATTGTTACCCCGATGACGCCAGAACGCTCCCGACACGTCTGTCCACACCCGCCACGGAGCATGCCCGGAGTCCGGCGAACGTCCAAAAAGCACACGCTCTCGGGGTCAGAACCACCCTTGATCGACAGGCCAGTTAGGGGAATCCCGCGTTCCGCGGGGCGTCCGCCATCGGCCTGGCCCTCCAGCCACCTTCGGAGATCTGACGCCATCTCAAAACATCACTCCAAGGTGGGGTTTGGCTCAATGAACCCCACCTTCAATGCCGAGAAGCCGACGGGGTGGCGGCGCTGAGGGCTGCCACCCCGTCGGCTTCTCGGCACTCGGCCCTGTCCGGCCGAGTCGGTCCTACTCAGGTCACGCGGGCGGGATCGGGCCGAGGTAGGTGCCGCCGGAGGCGTCGATGGTCTGGCCGGTCACCCAGCGGCCCTGCGGGCCCGCCAGGAAGCCCACCACGTCCGCGACGTCCTCCGGCTGGCCGATCCGGCCGAGTGCGGTGATCGATTCGAGCCCGGCCATCGCCTCGGGGACGCCCGTCCACTGGGACGTCATGTCGGTCAGGATCACCCCGGGGTTGACGGTGTTCACGGTGATCCCGCGCCGGCCGAGCTCGTTGGCGAGCGGTGCGGCGAGGGCCACCAGCGCCGTCTTGCTGACGGTGTAGCCGATCTGGACCGGGGAACCGATCCGGGCGGCCGCCGAGGCCACGTTGACGATCCGGCCGCCGTCCCGCAGCAGCGGAATCGCCCGCTGGATCACGAAGATCGGCGTGCGCACGTTGATCGCCATCAACCGGTCGAACTCCTCCTCCGTGAGCTGCCCGATCGACCCGGCCAGGTGGATGCCCGCGTTGTTGACCAGGATGTCCAGGCCAGCCCCGCCGCCCCCACCGTGCTCGCCGTCCCCACCCTGCTCGCCGTGCTCCGCCAGCCCGGCGGCGAGGCCCTCGAACAGCTGGTCCAGCGCACCACTCTCGCCGAACCGGGCCCGCACCGCGAACGCCCGGCCGCCGGCCTTGGCGATCAGCTCCACGGTCTCCGCGGCGGCCGCCTCGTTGCCGCCGTAGTGGACCGCGACCAGTGCCCCGTCGGCGGCGAGCCGCTGCGCCACCGCCCGCCCGATCCCGCGCGAGCCGCCCGTCACCAGCGCCGTCCTGCCGTCCAGTTCGCCCACGATCGCCTCTTCCCTCGCGCCGCCCACGGTCGGATCCGGGGCCGGTCTCCCGCCGTCACGACCCGATGCCGGACAACCCTTCATGTATGCCCGGGGCCGGAGAGCTGATGCCGCCCGCACGCACGACCACCCGCACGACCAACCACTCGACCACCCGCTCAGGCCTGGAACAGCGGCTCGTAGGCGCCGCCCTCCTCGGCGTTGAGCAGCACGTACGCGGGCCCGAGACCGAGCGCGACCTCCCGTAGCCGGGCCAACGCCGCAGCCACGCCCGGGACTTCGAGGCCGAGCGCGGCGGCGGCCGCGTCCCGCTCCGCGTACAGGCCGGGCTCGTCCTCCAGGTACTCCTCGGCGGCCTCCGCGCTCTCCTCCACCGTCAGCCGCGGGCAGTCCCGCCACCACGGCACCGCCAGCAGCAGCCGGACCAGCTCCGGCAGCCCGACGGCCAGCACCGCCGCGCCACCCTCCGAGTCGGCGTACAGGACGGGACGCTCCTCGCCGCCCTCCCCGCACAGGAAGAAGGTGCCGCCCGCGCCGTCCTTGGCCACCGGCTCCAGGGCCTCCCCGGAGGCGAGCACCACCTCCTCGACGTGCGGGTAGTGGTCGAGGCTGAGGTCGCCCGGCCAGGCCAGGTAGTCGAGGGCGGCGGGGTTGGCGCGGATCGCGTCGAGCAGCGGGGTCGTCGGCATGGCCGCCAGCCTAGGACGCCCTGGTGACACTCACCCCGCCGGCCGCTCGGGGGTGTTCGCCACCCGTCGTCTCCGACTCGCCCCGGGTGGGGAGTTGATCTCTACGGCGCAGCCGTTGTTGGGTGGCTCCTGTTGCTCTGACCCCCAGCGGCGAAGGAATGTGACACGGTGGACGAGAAATTACCTCCGGACGAGCGGGCCGCACTGTTCGAGGCGCAGCGGCCCCGGCTGCGGGCCGTGGCGTACCGGATGCTCGGCTCGGTGAGCGAGGCCGAGGACGCCGTCCACGAGGCCTGGCTGCGCTACGACCGCACCGACACCTCCGACGTGCAGAACCTCCCCGGCTGGCTGACCACGGTGGTCTCGCGGGTCTGCCTCAACCTGCTGCGCGGCCGGGAGCTGCGCCGCGAGGAGCCGCCGGAGGCCGAGGCGGGTGAGCCGGGCCCGGCGCGCATCCCGGACCCGCTGCTGCGGCGCGAGGGGGTGACCGACCCCGGGCAGGAGGTGCTGCTCGGGGACTCGGTGGGCCTGGCGCTGATGGTGGTGCTGGAGTCGCTGGCCCCGGCCGAGCGGATCGCCTTCGTGCTGCACGACCTGTTCGCGGTGCCGTTCGCCGAGATCGCCCCGCTGATCGAGCGGACGGCGGCCGCGACCCGCCAGCTGGCCGACCGGGCCCGCCGCCGGGTTCAGGACCAGGCGCCGGCACCCGACCCGGACCCGGGCCGTCAGCGGGCCGCCGTGGACGCCTTCTTCGCGGCCGCCCGCGCCGGCGACCTGGGCGCGCTGGTGGCCGTGCTCGCCCCGGGCGTGGTGCTGCGCTCGGACGGCGGCCCGGTGCGGGCCCGGCACCCGGTGGTGCTGACGGGCGCGGCCGCGGTGGCCGACCAGCCGGTGCTGTGGGGCGGGCTGTCGCCGTTCGCCCGCCCGGCGCTGGTCAACGGCGCCGCGGGCGCGGTGGCGATCGGCGAGGGCGGCCGACCGCTGTCGGTCATGGCGTTCACCGTGGTGGACGGCGCGATCGCGGCGATCGAGGTGCTCACCGATCCGGAGCGGCTGGCGGCGCTGGACCTCTCGGCGTTCCGCGACTGAACGCGGCGGACGAGGTTCCACGGCTGAATGTGGCGGGCGAGAGGGAGGCCGGCCGCCCTCTCACCCGCCCGCGCCGGTCGGCGCCGCACGTCCTCGGGACGCGCCGTCACCAACCCTGCGCGACGACCCAGTCGGCGAGGTGGCGGGCGCACGCGTCGACCGACTCGCGCCAGGTGTGGCTCGCGCCCTCGCCGGCCTCGTCGCTGACGTGCTTGACCAGGCGCACCGGCACCCCGAAGCGGTGGGCGACGGCGGCGACGGCGTAGCCCTCCATGTCGACCAGGTCGGCGTGCTCGGCGAGCCGGTCGCGGGCCGCCGGGTCGGAGACGAAGAGGTCGCCGGTGGCCAGCACCGGGCCGTCGCCCTTGCCGACCACCAGCGGGGCGCCGTAGCTACGGCCGGTGAGCGCCAGCAGGGCCGGGGTGTCGAGGTCGTGCTGGATGACCTGGACGACGTGGTGGGTGCCCTCCCAGCCGGGGCGCAGCGCGCCGGCCGTGCCGAGGTTGATCACCTCGGACGGCTTCTCGCCCTGGGCGAGGACGGTGGCCAGCGCGGCGGTGGCGTTGATCTTCCCTATTCCGGTGAGCAGGACGGGCAGCCGGTCGTCGAGGTGGGCGGCTTCCTCGCGCACGGCGACGACGAGCAGCGGGCGGTCGGGCGTGATCGTTCCAAGCAGGCGCATGCTGCCCATCGTACGGAGGGTGTCCGCCGAAACCAGGTGCACCGACCGCGCCGGGAACGGTGGCGTCACGGCGGGATCGCCCCCCGCAGCCGGCCCCGGGGTCCGTCCTCGACTCGCCGCGTGCCGCCGCCGCAACCGGACCTCGCCGCTCCGGCCTGTCGGAGGAACCGCATAGGGTGCATCCCGCGTCGGACGGTTCACCGCCGGCCGCCGGGCAGCGGGGCCCCGGGGGCGTGCGGGAGGCGTGCGCGGCGCGTGCAGGGCAAGCTCAAGATCGGCGCAATTCGGGTGTGGCCAGGGGGAGTCACGGCCATACTGCTGGCATCGGCCGGGCCCCGGACAGCGGGCCCGACCCCTGGGGAGGATGAGGCGGGTGGCAACACCAGTAGGTAACGGCGCACCGGGCGCCGTGGTCCCGGCACGGCCGAGCGGCCCGCCGGGCACGGCACCGGCCGTGCCGGGTGTCCGGGGCGTCCCGGCGTCCAGACCCGGCGCCGTGCCGGCCCGGCGGCCGTCGGCCGGGCCCGCGCCGCGCGGCCTGTCCGGCCTGCGGGCCCGGCTGGCGAACGCCACCCGGACGGCGCCGGGCCGGCTGCGGCTGGCCGGGGCTGTGCTCGCGGTGCTGACGGTGGCCTTCGGCGCGCTGACCGCCTGGCAGTTGGAGACCAAGGCGGAGGCCGCCAACCGGGTGGTCCAGCACAGCCAGCCGCTGAGCAAGGACGCGGCCGACATCCACCGCCTGCTGGCCCGCGCCGACACCACCGCGGCCACCGGCTTCCTGCTCGCCGGGGCGGAGACGAAGGCCGTCCGCGGCGACTACGAGGGCGATCTGGCCGCGGCCACCGACCTGATCACCAAGGCCGCCGCGCAGACCACCGTCGACTCCCCCGCCTACCAGAAGCTCACCGAGCTGAACAAGCAACTCCCCGTCTACGCCGGCCTGGTGGAGACCGCGCGGGCGAACAACCGGCTGGGCCTGCCGCTCGGCGGCGCCTACCTGCGGTACGCCTCCGAGCAGATGCAGGGCACCCTGCTGCCGCGCGCCGCCGAGCTGACCGCCATCGAGAACGACGAGCTGGACAAGGACTACGCCGAGGCGAAGTCCAGCCCGTGGGCCGCGTACGGCCTGGGGGTGCTCACCCTCGGCGCGCTGGTCTGGGTGCAGCTGACGCTGTTCCGCCGCACCAACCGGGTGTTCAACCCCGGCCTGCTCGGGGCCACCGCCGCCGTCCTGGCCGGGGCGCTCTGGCTGGCCGTCACCGGCCTGACCACCAACGCCGCGCTCCAGCAGAGCTGGAAGCAGGGCGCGCAGCCGCTGCGGGCGCTCAACACCGCCCGGGTGCAGGTGCTTTCCGCCCGGCTGGCGGAGAACCTGAACCTCGTCGCCCGCGGCTCCACCACCGCGTACGCGGACCAGTGGACGACGATCACCCAGCAGCTCGCCGGGGGCGAGCCGGCGAACGTCCCGATGGAGCAGCACTCCGGCTCGCTGCGCCAGGCCCTCGACCTGGCCCCCGCGGACGCCCGGCAGCAGATCGGCGAGGCCGACCGGCAGTACGAGACGTGGCGCACCCGGCACGACGCGGCGCACACCCTGGAGACCCAGCAGGCCGACTACCAGGGCGCGCTGCAGGCGACCGTGACGGCGGACCCGGCCGCCGAGGCGAACACCGCGGACGGCGCCTTCAAGGCCACCGACCGGGCGCTCGACCAGGCCGCCACCACCGAGCAGGACCACTTCGAGCGCTCCGCCAAGGGCACCGAGGGCGACCTCCGGCTCGCCGCCCTCGCGGCCGCGCTGCTCGGCGTGGGGGGCGGGGGCGCCCGCGGGGGGGGGGGGCGGGGGCCGGCGGGCGGCGCGCGGGGGGGGGGGGGGTGGGGGGCCCCGGCGGCCGCTAAGGGAGGCGCACCGCG
>NZ_JBHWIO010000131.1:0-16826 GCF_042732075.1 Kitasatospora sp. NPDC059812 | reverse complement strand
TCCCCCCCCCCCCCCCCCCCCCCCCGCCCGCCCGCCCCCCCCCCCCCCCCCCGCCCGCCCCACCCCCCCCCCCCCCCCCCCCCGCCCCCCCCCCCCCCCCGCCCCCCGCTTCTGTTCGCGGAATCGATCGCATCCACACCATTGAGCGAACTGGCGAGCGATCGCGCTCCTTCGGCGATCGATCGCACAGATGCTCACCGCATGACATTCTTCGACCTCGAACGATCCGAGCACGCCTACATGTTCGCCTTCCTCCAGGCGGACGGACACCTCACCGAGCAGTCCCGCAACCGCGGCCGGCTCTCCGTGGAACTCTCCGCGCGCGACGCGCCCATCCTGGAGGAGTTCCAGCGGCTCTGCCCGTACAACAGCAGCATCCGGTACCGGACGCGCAGCACGAACTTCAAAGCGGAGCACACCTCGGCGATGTGGACCGTCTGCGCCCGCGAATTCCGCGAGGAACTGCGGGACCTCGGCCTGCCGGTGGGGCGGAAGTCCGAGATCATCGCACCGCCGACGGTGCCGTTCTCCGAGCGCGACTACCTGCGCGGCCTCATCGACGCCGACGGCTCGGTGGGCCTCACGTCCAAGGAACTGCCCTTCGTCGGCCTGGCCACCAAGAGCGACGCGACAGCCGTCTTCACTGCCCTCTATGCAGAACGCCTCTGCGGAGCCCGGCGCAAGCTCAACCGCAACAAACGCGACAACATCTACAACATCCTCTTCCTCAACGAGGCCGCCGTGGCCCTGGCCACCGACCTCTACTACCCGGGCTGCCTGGCGCTGCTCCGCAAGCAGGCCGGTGCCGATCGAGTCAGCGGGTGGGTTCGTCCATCGACCATGGGATTCGCACCCCCTCGGCGCAGCTGGACCCCGGAGGAGGACGAGGTGATCCTCACCGCACCAAGCATGGAGACGGCCTCCGCGCACTTGGGGCGAACGCTCAAGAGCTGCAAGGTCCGTCACTGGCGACTTGTCGGCCCCAAACGTCCGAGAGTCTTTCCGCAGCGGTGAAGGCGGCCCCCGGCTTCGTCGGAGGCCGCCTCATTCGATCACCCCTTGACGCAGACGACCTGCATGAGGTGGGCGATCGGCTCGACGAGATCGGTCTGCTGTGCCATGACTTTCTCGATCGACTTGTACGCGCCCGGGATCTCGTCCACGACGCCGCTGTCCTTGCGGCACTCCACGCCCTTGGTCTGCTCCACCAAGTCCTGCGTGGAGAACCGCTTCTTCGCCGCGCTGCGGCTCATCTTGCGGCCGGCACCGTGCGAGGCCGAGTTGAACGACGCCTCGTTGCCCAGCCCGCGCACGATGTACGAACCGGTGGCCATGGACCCCGGGATGATGCCGTAGTCGCCGGTCCGGGCGCGAATCGCGCCCTTGCGGGTCACCAGCAGGTCCTGGCCGTCGTACCGCTCCTCCGCCACGTAGTTGTGGTGGCAGCTGATCTCGTCCTCGAAGGTCACCTGCGCCTTCGGGAGCTCGCGGCGTACGACGTCCTTGAAGAGAGCCATCATGATCGAGCGGTTGTGCAGCGCGTATTCCTGCGCCCAGAACAGGTCCTGCCGGTAGGCCGCCATCTGCGGGGTCTCCGAGATGAACACCGCGAGGTCACGGTCGATCAGCCCCTGGTTGTGCGGCAGCGACCGGGCCACACCCATGTGGTACTCGGCCAGTTCCTTGCCGATTCCACGAGAACCGGAGTGCAGCGTCAGCCAAACACTTTTCTTATCATCGACACATAGTTCAATGTGGTGATTCCCTCCCCCGAGCGTCCCCATCTGCTGCATCGCCCGCTCGCGGCGCCACTTGACCTCCCCGGCCACGCCGTCGAAGCGGTGCCAGAAGTCGTCCCAGCCCGCCGTCCGGAGGCCGTGCAGCTTGGTGGGGTCGACGGGGTCGGTGTGGAGGCCGCGGCCGACCGGGATGGCCTGCTCGATCTTGGAGCGGAGGCGGGACAGGTCGTCGGGGAGGTCCTCGGCGGTGAGGGAGGTCTTCACCGCGCTCATGCCGCAGCCGATGTCGACGCCGACCGCCGCCGGGCAGACGGCGCCCTTCATGGCGATGACGGAGCCGACGGTCGCGCCCTTGCCCAGGTGGACGTCGGGCATCACGGCGAGGCCGTGCAGCCAGGGCAGGGAGCTGATGTTGCGCAGCTGCTGCAGGGCCTGGCCCTCGACGGTGGCCGGGTCGGTCCACATCCGGATCGGGACCCGGATTCCGGGCACCTCGGTGTACGTCATGGTTGAACGACCTCCAGCGGTCGGGTGGTTCGGGGAAGGGGGTGCCGCGCGAAGAAGCCCGGTGCGGCTCGGGGAAGTTCGGGGGTGGGGCTCAGGCGCCCTGGGCACAGGGGGAGGACGGCCTTGGGGAGCGTCGGCGTATGGCTCGCTCGACCCGCATGGTGACCGCCTCCCTTCGTTCGTCGTCGTTCGTCGTCGTTCGTCCGTCTGTGCCGGGGATATCTATCCACGGAACGCCGCTGGCCCGCAACGGATTTAACAACGCGACGGCCCGGCGGAGCGGGTGCTCCACCGGGCCGCACGGGAACCGCGGGGTCAGCTGACGACGGTGACCTCGCCGATGCCGAGGGCCCGCACGTCGTCGGCGATGACGGAGGCGTCGCCGACCAGCACGGTGACCAGGCGGTCCGGCGGGAAGGCGGCGACGACGGCCTCGGTGGCGGCGGCGGTGGGCAGTTCGGCGAGCTGCCGGTAGACCTCGGCCTGGTAGTCGTCCGCGAGGTACTGCTCGACCTGGTCGGCCAGAGTGCCGGCGACCGAGCCCGCGGTCTCGTACTTCAGCGGGGCGACGCCGACCAGGAACTGCACGGCCTCGTCGCGCTCGGCGTCGGTGAGGCCCTCGGCGGCGAGGGTGCGCAGGATGGTCCAGGTGTCGGCGAGCGCCGGGGCGGTGGAGGCGGTGTCCACCGAGCCGCTGATGGCGAGCAGCGAGCGGCCGCTGCCGTCGGCGGCGGAGCGCAGCGGCTGGGCGAAGGAGCGGACGCCGTAGGTGTAGCCCTTCTCCTCCCGCAGGACGCGGTCGAGGCGGGAGGTGAGGGTGCCGCCGAGGCAGTAGGTGCCGAGGATCTGGGCGGCCCAGAGGGGGTCGTGGCGGTCGGGGCCGATGCGGCCGATGAGGAGTTGGGTCTGGACGGAGCCGGGGCGGTCGACGATGACGACGCGGCCGCGGTCGTCGGCGGTGACGGGGGCGTGGGCGGAGGGTTCGGCCGTGTTGCCGGTCCAGGCGCCGAGGGTGCTCTCCAGGAGGGCGGGCAGGTCGGTGCCGGTGAGGTCGCCGACCACGACGACGGTGGCGGTGGCGGGGCGCACGTGGGCGTCGTAGAAGGCCTTGACGGCGGCCCGGTCGATGGCCTTGACCGTGTCGGCGGTGCCGCTGCGGGGCCGGGAGAGGCGGTCGGCGCCGTCGAAGAGCTCGGCGTAGAGGGCCTTGGCGGCGCGCCGCGCGGGGTTGGCCTGCTCGTGGACGATCTCGTCGAGGCGGTTGGCGACGAGGCGCTCGATCTCGTCCTCGGGGAGGGCGGGGGCGCGCAGGGCGTCGGCGAGCAGGGAGAGGCCGCGCTGCAGGCGGGAGGCGGGGACCTCCAGGGAGACGCGGATGCAGGGGTGGTCGGCGTGGGCGTCGAGGGTGGCGCCGGCGCGTTCGAGTTCGGCGGCGTACTCCTCGGCGGTGAGGGTATCGGTGCCTTCGCTGAGGGCGCGGGCGAGGATGGCGGCGATGCCGTCGAGGCCGTCGGGTTCGGCGGCGAGCGGGGCGTCGAGGAGGACCTCGACGGCGACGAGCTGCTGGCCGGGCCGGTGGCAGTGCAGGACGGTGATGCCGTTGCCGAGGGCGGCGCGCTCGGGGGCGGGGAAGGCCCAGGGGCCGGGGGTGCCGGGCTCGGGCTGGGGGTGGAACGTCATGGCGGGGACGTAGTCGGTGCTCATGCGGCGGCACCCTCCTCATCGGTGGCGGCGGGGGCGTCGGTGTCGTCGGCCGTGGTGGGCTCGTAGACGAGGACGGCCCGGTTGTCGGGGTGGAGCCGGGCCTTGGCGACGGCCTGGACCTCCTCGGCGGTGATGTCGAGGACCTTGGGGAGGGCGTCGTTCAGGAGCTTGGGGTCACCGAACAGGACGGCGTAGCGGCAGAGTTCGTCGGCGCGGCCGGCGACGGTGGTGAGCCGGTCGAGCCATTCGCGCTCGATCTGGGCCTGGGCCCGTTCGAGTTCCTCGGGGGTGGGGCCTTCGGCGGCGAAACGGGCGAGTTCCTCGTCGACGGCGGCGTCGATCTGCTCGATGGTGGCGTCGCCGGAGGTCTTGACGTCGAGCCAGCCGAGGCTGGGGGCGCCGGCGAGGCGGAGCAGGCCGAAGCCGGCGGCGACGGCGGTGCGGTCGCGGCGGACGAGCCGGTTGTAGAGGCGGCTGGACTCGCCGCTGCCGAGGATGGTGAGGGCGAGGTCGGCGGCGTCGGCGTCGCGGGTGCCGTCGTGCGGGAGGCGGTAGGCGGCCATCAGGGCGCGGGAGGGGACGTCCTCGTGGACGTGCTCGCGCAGTTCGCTGCCGATGGTGTCGGGGAGTTCGCCGGAGCGCGGCGGCTGCTTGCCGTCGTGGGAGGGGATGCTGCCGAAGTACTTCTCGACCCAGGCGATGGTCTGCTCGGGGTCGATGTCGCCGACGACGGTGAGGACGGCGTTGTTGGGCGCGTAGTAGGTGCGGAAGAACGCGCGGGCGTCGTCGAGGGTGGCGGCGTCGAGGTCGGCCATGGAGCCGATCGGGGTGTGGTGGTACGGGTGGCCGTCGGGGAACGAGAGCGCGGTGAGCTTCTCGAAGGCGGTGCCGTAGGGGACGTTGTCGTAGCGCTGGCGGCGCTCGTTCTTGACGACGTCGCGCTGGTTCTCCATGGACGTCTCGTCGAGGGCGGCGAGCAGCGAGCCCATGCGGTCGGCCTCCAGCCAGAGGGCGAGCTCCAGCTGGTGGGCGGGCATGGTCTCGAAGTAGTTGGTGCGCTCGAAGCTGGTGGTGCCGTTGAGCGAGCCGCCGGCGCCCTGGACGAGCTCGAAGTGCCCGTTGTTGGAGACGTTGGCGGAGCCCTGGAACATGAGGTGCTCGAAGAGGTGGGCGAGGCCGGTGCGGCCCTTGACCTCATGCCGGGAGCCCACGTCGTACCAGAGGCAGACCGCGGCGACCGGGGTGAGGTGGTCCTCGGAGAGGACGACGCGCAGGCCGTTGGCCAGGCGGTGCTCGGTGATGGCGATGGCAGCGCCATGTCCTCCGGTGGAGGCGGATGCGGGGGCCGGGTTGGCCATGCGCTCGGGTCCTTCCCGTCGTCGATGTCGGGGTTCGTGTGGCGTCCCCCATTGTGGTGCAACGCGCGGGGGGCGTGTTCGTGTCCCGCGCAGACGGGGCGTTCGCCAGGGGCGGAAGAGGGGCGCTGGCCGGGAGTGTCGGCGCGAGGGTCCACAATGGGGGCGCCGAGCCCTGTTGACGGGGGTCGGTGGATGGACGTCAGAGACTGACCGAGACACAGCAAGCGAGACGTAAGGGAGCCCCGCCGCGATGGCCCGCCGCAGTTCGCAGACCCCGCCGCCCGGAGACTTCGAGGAGCGGATCCTCGATGTCGACGTCGTGGACGAGATGCAGGGCTCCTTCCTGGAGTACGCCTACTCGGTGATCTACTCGCGTGCGCTTCCGGACGCGCGGGACGGTCTGAAGCCGGTGCACCGCCGGATCCTGTACCAGGCCAACGAGATGGGCCTGCGGCCGGACCGCGCGCACGTGAAGTGCGCCCGTGTGGTGGGCGAGGTGATGGGCCGGCTGCACCCGCACGGCGACGCGTCGATCTACGACTCGGTCGTCCGGATGGCGCAGCCGTTCTCGATGCGGCTGCCGCTGATCGACGGGCACGGGAACTTCGGTTCGCTGGGCAACGACGACCCGCCGGCGGCGATGCGCTACACGGAGTCGCGGCTGACGGCGGCGTCGATGGCGATGGTGGAGTCGATCCACGAGGACACCGTCGACTTCGGTCCGAACTACGACGGCAGCGAGCAGGAGCCGTTGGCGCTGCCGGCGGCGTTCCCGAACCTGCTGGTGAACGGCGCGACGGGCATCGCGGTCGGCATGGCGACGAACATGCCGCCGCACAACCTGTCCGAGGTGGTGGCGGCGGCCCGGCACCTGATCAAGCACCCGACCGCGGACCTGGACACGCTGATGCGGTTCGTGCCCGGTCCGGACCTGCCGACGGGCGGGCGGATCGTGGGCCTGTCGGGGATCCGGGACGCGTACGAGTCGGGCCGCGGCACGTTCAAGATCCGGGCGACCACGACGGTGGAGGCGGTGACGGCGCGCCGCAAGGGCATCGTGGTGACCGAGCTGCCGTACAACGTCGGCCCGGAGAAGGTCATTTCGAAGATCAAGGACCTGGTCAACGCGAAGAAGCTGCAGGGCATCGCGGACGTCAAGGACCTGACCGACCGCGAGCACGGGCTGCGGCTGGTGATCGAGGTGAAGAACGGCTTCGTGCCGGAGGCGCTGCTGGAGCAGCTGTACAAGCTGACGCCGATGGAGGAGACCTTCGGCATCAACAACGTGGCGCTGGTGGACGGCCAGCCGCTGACGCTGGGGCTGAAGGAGCTGCTGGAGGTCTACGTCGACCACCGGTTCACCGTGGTGCGGCGGCGCAGCGACTTCCGCCGGCGCAAGCGGGAGGAGCGGCTGCACCTGGTCGACGGTCTGCTGGTCGCGCTGCTCGACATCGACGAGGTCATCGCGATCATCCGGTCGAGTGACAACGCGGGGCAGGCGAAGGAGCGCCTGATGGAGCGCTTCTCGCTGTCGGACACGCAGACGGCGTACATCCTGGACACTCCGCTGCGGCGGCTGACCCGGTTCGACCGGGTGGAGCTGGAGCAGGAGAAGGCGAAGCTGAACGCGGAGATCGCGGAGCTGACCGAGATCCTGGACTCCGACTCCCGGCTGCGCAGCGTGGTGTCGTCCGAACTCGGCGCGGTGGCGAAGCAGTTCGGGACGGAGCGGCGGACGGTGCTGCTGGAGGCGGGGGCGGCGCCGTCGGCGGCGCTGTCAGTGCCGCTGGAGGTGGCGGACGACCCGTGCCGGGTGCTGCTGTCGTCGACGGGCCTGCTGGCGCGGACGGCGGACGGGGAGCCGTTCGAGCTGTCGGAGAAGCGCTCGAAGCACGACGTGATCGTGTCGGCGGTGCCGGCGACGGCGCGGGCGGACGTGGGTGTGGTGACGTCGGCGGGCCGGGTGCTGCGGCTGCCGGTGATCGATCTGCCGGCACTGCCGCCGACGCCGTCGCCGACGCTGGCCGGCGGGGCCGCGGTGGGCGAGTTCCTGCGGCTGGAGGCCGGGGAGCGGGCGCTGGCGCTGACCACGTTGGACGAGTCCTCGCCGGGGCTGGCGCTGGGCACGGTGCAGGGCGTGGTGAAGCGGGTGGTGCCGGAGTGGCCGGCGAACAAGGACGAGTTCGAGGTGATCACCCTCAAGGAGGGTGACGAGCTGGTGGGCGCGGTCGAACTGCGCACCGGCGAGGAGGACTTGGTCTTCATCGCTTCGGACGCGCAGCTGCTGCGCTATCCGGCGGGCCAGGTGCGCCCGCAGGGCCGTCCGGCGGGCGGCATGGCGGGGATCAAGCTGTCCGACGGGGCGCGGGTGCTGTCGTTCACGGCGGTGGATCCGGCGTCGGACGCGGTGGTGGTCTCGGTGGCGGGGGCGTCGGGGACGCTGGCCGGCGAGGAGCAGACGTCGTGGAAGGTGACGCCGTTCGAGCAGTACCCGCGCAAGGGCCGGGCGACGGGCGGCGTGCGCTGCCAGCGGTTCCTGCGCGGCGAGGACGGTCTGACGTTCGCCTGGGCGGGCGTGGCCCCGGCCCGGGCGGCGTCCGACAAGGGCGCGCCGGTGGACCTGCCGGAGCGCGACCCGCGCCGTGACGGTTCGGGCACGCCGGTGACGGCGCCGATCGCGGTGGTGGCCGGGCCGGCGTAGGGCGCAGGCGTGGTGGAGGAGGGGTGCCGGAGCCGTCCGGCACCCCTCCTCCGTCGTTCGGGGACGCGGCGGGTGCCGAGGGTAGCCTTGCCCGGGTGAGCACCTGTGCGACGTTGTCGCGTGAACTGTCGGAGCCGCTGTCCGCCACCGCCGCGGTGGCGACCACCTGGCTGCTGGTGGAGCAGAACGGGCCGTGGGGCGCGAAGGCACTCGGGGAGAGTCACCTGGACCCGGCGACGGGGCGGGCGCTGGACGCGGCCGCGGCGGGCACCGGGGTGCGGGTGGCGCTGATCCGGCGGCCGGGGCGGCACGCGGACTGCCTGCCGACGGCGCGGCACGAGGTGGTCGTGGCGCACACGGTGCCGGGTCGCGGCTGGGTGCGCCGGGCGGAGGTGGCCGATCCGGCGGAGCTGCTGGAGCTGGACTTCGCGGCGCTGGGCGTCGGCGACCACGGCGGTTTCGGGGTGGAGCACGTCGGCGGCCCGTTGGCGCTGGTGTGCACCAACGGGCGGCGGGACCGCTGTTGCGCGCTGCTGGGCCGCCCGTTGGCGGCGGAGCTGGCGGCGGCCGGGCACAGCGAGGTGTGGGAGGTGACGCACCTGGGCGGGCACCGCTTCTCCCCCACGATGCTGGTGCTGCCGTACGGCTACGCGTACGGGCGGCTGACGGCGGAGGCGGCCAAGGAGGTGCTGGCGGCGACGGCGGCCGGGCACATGGTGCCGGCCTGGTCGCGGGGCTGTTCGGGCTGGGAGCGTCCGGGTCAGGCGGCCGAGCACGCGGTGCGGCTGGCGACCGGGGAGACCGGGGTGGACGCGCTGACGCTGTCCCAGCGGCCGGACGGCGCGGGCCGTTGGCTGGTCTCGGTGCTGCACCAGGACGGCCGGGCCTGGGAGGTGGACGTGATCGAGGCGGTGAGCGAGCCGGCGCGTCCGGAGAGCTGCGGCAAGGCGGCGGGGACGCCGTCGCGGATGGACGTGCTCTCGGTGCGGGGCCGGTAGCGGGCCGGTAGCGGGACGGCAGCGCGCCGGCAGGGTCTTCAGCAGGTCGGGAGCGCGGGCGGCCCCGCGCCCGTGGGGGTGAGCGCGGGACCGGAGCGCGTGGGCGGCCCCGCGCCTGCTGTCCACGGAGGTGCGCGGGGCCGTCACGTCGGGTGTCGGCTCAGCCGGTGACGGCCTTGCCGACGAACTCGGTGGTGTAGGTGCGGGAGAGGTCGATGGTGCCCTCCTTGCCCTTGACGTCCGGGTGGAAGGCGGCGAGGACGGCGAGGACGGTCTTGGGGCCGTCGGCCGGCATCACCCCGTCGGTGGTGAACATCGGCAGGGTCGCCTTGATCGCGGCCGCGTACTGCTCGGCGCCGCCCTGCGCGTAGTCGGCGGGCATCTTCGCGGCGATCTCCTCGGGGCTGTGCGTGGACATCCACTTGAGGGTCTTGACGAAGGCGTTGGCGAGCTTCTGGGTGGTGTCCTTGTTCTTCTCCACCCAGTCGGTGTTCATGTAGAGCGAGGACGACGGGTAGAGGCCGCCGAGGGCGTCGCGGGAGCCCTCGGGGGTGCGCATGTCGTAGAGGATCTTGCCGAGGCCCTTGTCGAGGACGTTGGCGACGGTCGGGTCGGTGGTCATCCCGCCGTCGATGCTGCCCTGTTGGAGCGCGGCGATGAAGGTCTGGCCCGCGCCGACCGCGATCGGGCTGAACTCGCTGACGGCGGTGCCGTTCTTGACGGCGAGGTACTTGGTGAGGAAGTCGGTGGAGGAACCGATGCTGGTGACGCCGAGCTTCTTGCCCTTGAAGTCGGCGCCGGACTTGATGGCGTCGGCCTGCTTGGTGGAGACGAGTTCGACCTCGCCGGGGGCCTGGGAGAACTGCACCACGGACTCGACGATCTTGCCCTTGGCCTGGAGGTCGATGGTGTGGTCGTAGAAGCCGACGGCGCCCTGGACGTCGCCGGCGAGCAGCGCGGTGGTGGCGTTGACGCCGGCGGGCTCGCTCATCAGCTCGACGTTGACGCCGGCGTCGGCGAAGAAGCCGAGCCGCTGGGTGAGCATCGCGGGCAGGTAGATGACCTTGTCCAGGCCACCGACCATGATCTTGACCTTGGGCCCGTCGACCTGCCGGCCGGCCGGGGCGGCGGCGCCGTGGGTGGTCGTGGCGGCGTCGTTGGCGCAGGCGGCGAGCGGGAGGAGCAGGACGGCGGCGAGGGCGGCCGCGGTGGATCTGCCGATCGGGTTCGGGCGCATGGGTGGGGGGTGCCTCTCTCTGCGAGGGGGGATCAGCGGCACAAGGGGGTTCAGCGGCGCGGGGGGTTCGCGACGCAGGAGCGTGGGGGTTCAGCGACGCAGGACGGTTCAGCGACGCAGGGGATTCAGCGGCCGTCGCCCGCGTCGGCGGGCTTCCAGCGGAACAGCTTCTTCTCGGCGAAGGTCAGCAGCCCCTCGGTGAGCAGCGCCACGACGGCGAGGATGGTCATGGCGGCGTACACGCCGGCCGCGTTGAAGGTGCCCTGGGCGGCGGCGACGAGCAGCCCGAGGCCCTTGGTGGCGCCGATGTACTCGCCGACGATGGCCCCGATCAGGGCGAAGCCGAAGCTGACGTGCAGGCTGGTGAAGATCCAGGTGGTGGCGGCGGGGATGACCACCTGGAGGGTGACCTTGCGACCGTCGGCGCCGAGGATGCGGGCGTTGGAGACGAGGTTGCGGTCCACCTCGCGGGCGCCTTGGAAGGCGTTGAAGAACACCGGGAAGAACACCAGGACGACGGCGGAGGCGACCTTGGAGGCCGGGCCGAGGCCGAACCAGATCAGGAAGATCGGGGCGAGCACGATCCGCGGGATCGCGTTGAGCACCTTGATGTAGGGCCCGAACACGTCGGCCAGGAAGCGGACCCGGCCGAGCGCGATGCCGAGCAGCACACCGCAGATGACGCCGATCACCCAGCCGGTGAGGGCCTCGTAGAGGGTGTAGCCGATCTGTTCGCCGAGCGAGCCCTGCGCGGTGCCGTGGGTGATCCACTGCCAGATCTGGTCCCAGATCTTCGACGGCTGCGAGAAGTTGAACGGGTCGATGACGTCGGTGCGGGCGCAGACCTCCCACAGTCCGAGGAAGGCGACCAGGACCGCGACCCGGGCCCCGTAGACGGTCAGCCTCCGATTGCGGGCGGCCCGTTCGCGGGCCTCGGTACGGCTGGCGGGGGCGGCCGCCGGGGGCTTGTCGGCGACGGCCGACGCGGTCTCAAGCGGCACGACCCGCTCCTCTCTCCCGGGTGATGCGCACCTCTTCGCCGAGCGAGGCCCAGATCTCGCGGTACAGCTCGACGAACCTCGGTTCCAGCCGGACGGCCTCCACGGTGCGCGGTCGTGGCAGGTCGACGGTGAAGATCTCCTTGACGGTGGCCGGTCCGGCCGTCATGACGACGACCCGGTCGGCGAGCGCGATGGCCTCGTCCAGGTCGTGGGTGACGAAGACGACCGACGCGGCGTTCCCGGAGGACCTGGTCCCGGCCCACAGCTCCAGCAGCTGGTCGGACATCAGGGCGCGGGTCTGCACGTCCAGCGCCGAGAACGGCTCGTCCATCAGCAGGATGTCCGGGTCGTTGACGAAGGTCTGGGCGAGCGCGACGCGCTTGCGCATGCCGCCGGACAGCTGGTGCGGGTAGCGGTCCTCGAAGGCGGCAAGGCCGACGCGGCCCAGCCAGTCCCGGGCCCGTTCCCTGGCCTCGGCGGTGGGCACGCCGCGGAAACGCGGCCCGGCCATCACGTTGGACAGGACGGTGCGCCAGGGGAAGACGGCGTCCTGCTGGAAGACGAAACCGACCTTGGGGTGGATCCCGCGGACCGGCTCGCCGTCCACCCGGACCTCGCCCTCGGTGGGCTCCTCCAGGCCGCTGACCAGGGTCAGCGTGGTGGACTTGCCGCAGCCGGTGGGCCCGACGACGGCGACGAACTCGCCTTGGGCGACGGTCAGATCGAGATCACGGACGGCGGTGTGCAGGGCCCCGGACGGGGTGCGGAACCGTTTCGTCGCGCCAGTCAGCTCGATCGCCGGGGTTGTGCTCATTCAATCCTCCCGGGTCTGTGCTTGCCCCGGAAAGGTAGGAGCGGGCGGGGCCCGGACGGGAGCCTTCTCGGCGTACTGCGGTTTCTCCGCATTGAGGGGTGTTCTGCTCCTTTTGCTTCCGCTACAACTGCGGGGACGCGGCTGACAGAAACACGCCGGAAACGTAGGGTGTCCCGACCCTGACGTACCCGCCCCCCACAGCCGCCGAGAGGAGGCCCGGATGAAGCTGCCCCGCTGGCCCCGCCGGGTCTTCGCGCAACTGCTGCTGAGCCAGACCGTCGTCACCGTCGGTGTCACCACCGTGACCACCGGCCTGTTCCTGGCCCCGGTCAGCAGCGAGCTGGACCACGACGCGATGCAGCGGGCGCTGTCGATCGCCCAGGCCACCGCCACCGACGAGGCGATCGCCCGAGCGGCCGACGCCCGGGACTCGGCGACCGCGCAGCGCAACGCCGAGCAGATCCGGCTGGCCACCGGCGCGAGCTTCGTGGTGGTCACCGACCTGGACGGGATCCGGCTCTCGCACACCGACCCGGAGCGGATCGGCCACCGGGTCAGCACCGACCCGGAGCCGGCGCTCAGCGGGCTCAGCGTCACCGCGATGCAGCAGGGCACGCTGGGCCGCACCGCGCGCGGCAAGGTGCCGCTGCGGGTCGCGGACGGCCGGATCGTCGGCGAGGTGTCGGTGGGCATCAGCGACGACTCGATCCGCCGCCGGCTGCTGAAGATGCTCACCGGGATCCTGCTGTGCGCGGGCGCGGGCCTGGCCGCGGGGACGGTCGCCACGCTGGCGCTGGCCCGGCGGCTGAAGCGCCGCACCCACAACATCGCGCTGGCCGACATCTCGGCGCTGCTGGTGGAGCGGGAGGCGATGCTGCACGGCATCCGCGAGGGCATGGTGGCGCTGGACGAGCGCGGCCGGATCCGGCTGGCCAACGACGAGGCGGTGCGGCTGCTCGGCCTGCCGGAGGACTGCACCGGGCGGCCGATCGACGCGGTGCTGCCGCCGGGCCGGCTGGCGGACGTGCTGACCGGGCGGATCACCGGCGCCGACCTGCCGGCGGTCCGGGACGACCGGATGCTGGTGGTCAACCGGATGAGCACGGCCGAGGGCGGCGCGGTCGTGACACTCCGCGACCGGACCGAACTGGAGTCGCTGGTCCGGGAGTTGGACACCACCCGCAGCCTGACCGAGGCGCTGCGCGCCCAGGACCACGAGCACGCCAACCGGATGCACACCCTGCTGGGCCTGCTGGAGCTGGGCCGCCACGAGCAGGCGGTGGCGTTCATCTCGGAGCAGTCCGGTTCTCACGCGGTGGTCGCGGCGCGGATCGCCGAGCAGGTGCAGGATCCGCACGTCGCGGCGCTGCTGGCGGGCAAGACGGCGGTGGCGGGCGAGCGCGGGGTGCGGCTGCTGCTGGCCCCGGCGGCGCACCTGCCGGACGCGGTGGTGGACGCGCGGGCGCTGGTGACGGTGCTCGGCAATCTGATCGACAACGCGGTGGACGCGCTCGCGGCGGGTGGGGGCGGCCGGCTGGAGGTGACGCTGGCGGCGGCTGGCTCCACGCTGCTGCTGCAGGTCGCGGACAGCGGCCCGGGCGTGCCGGAGGAACTGCGCGAGCAGGTCTTCGAGGAGGGGTGGACCAGCAAGGACGCGCCCGCGCACCGTCCGCGCGGGCTGGGGCTGGCGATGGTGCGGCGGCTGGTCGAACGGACCGGCGGCCGGATCGTGCTCGACGCGGGACCGCTCGGCGGCGCCCGGTTCACGGTCGAGCTGCCCGAGGCCCTGCTCACCCCTCAGCTCGTGGAGGCCTGATGATCGACGTACTCGTGGTGGACGACGACTTCCGGGTCGCGGACGTGCACGCCGCGTACGTGGCCAAGGTGCCGGGCTTCCGGGTGACCGGCACCGCGCACTCGGCCGGGGAGGCGCTGGCCGCGCTGGAGCGCCGCCCGGTGGACCTGCTGCTGCTCGACCACCACCTGCCGGACGAGACCGGCCTGGCGTTGGTGCGCCGGCTGCGGGAGCGGCAGGTGGCCTGCGACGTGATGATGGTGACGGCCGCCCGGGACGTGTCGACGGTGCACGCCGCGATGCAGCACGGCGCGCTGCAGTACCTGGTCAAGCCGTTCACCTTCGCCGGCCTGCGGGACAAGCTGGTCGCGTACGCGCAGCTGCGGCACGCGCTGGCCGGCCCGGCGGCCCGGGAGGCCGGCCAGGACGAGGTGGACCGGCTGTTCGCCACCCTGCGCAGCGCCGCCGCCCCGGCCGGCCCGCTGCCGAAGGGGCACTCGGCGCCCACCACCGACCTGGTGCTGGGGGTGCTGCGCCAGGCGGGCCGCCCGCTGTCCGCGCAGGAGGTCGCGGACGCCACCGGGCTGAGCCGCTCGACGGCGCAGCGCTACCTCAAGCAGTTGGAGCGGGACAGCCGGCTGCGGCTGACCCTGCGCTACGGCGACACCGGCCGCCCCGAGCACCGCTACGGCCTGGCGGTCCGGGCCTGACACCACGCCCGGACGTGGGGGAACCCCGGCGGCCCCAGGCCCGCCGGGGTTCCCCGGGGCGCGGCGCTCAGGCCGCACCCGCACCGGTGAGGGCGCGCACCTCCAGCTCGGCGAAGCGGTCCGCGTCGGCCGGCTCGGGCGAGGTGATCGTCCCGATCCAGCCGGCCAGGAAGCCGAGCGGGATGGAGATGATGCCGGGGTTCTCCAGCGGGAACCAGTGGAAGTCAACGCCGGGGAAGAGCGCCACCTTGGTGCCGGAGACCACCGGGGAGAAGACGACCAGCACGATCGCCGGGACCAGCCCGCCGTACACCGACCAGACCGCGCCTCGGGCGGTGAACCGCGACCAGAACAGGCTGTACAGCAGGACGGGCAGGTTGCTGGAGGCGGCCACCGCGAAGGCCAGGCCGACCAGGAAGGCGACGTTCAGCTGCTGGGCGTAGAGGCTGATCGCGATCGCGGCCGCGCCGATCCCGACGGCCGCGAACCGTGCCACCCAGACCTCCTGGCGCTCGCTGGCCTCGCCCGTCGGCTCGGCCTCCGCCGGGTCCCCCGCCTCCCCCGGCCGGGAGGCCGGGACGGCGGCGCGCCGCCGGAAGGGGCGCCGTCGCGGCCGGCCGCGCCAGGCGCCGGCCCAGATGTCGTGGGCGAAGGCCGCCGAGGAGGCCAGGGTGAGCCCGGCGACCACGGCGAGGATGGTGGCGAAGGCGATCGCCGAGATCAGCGCGAACAGCACCACCCCGCCAGTGCTGCCGTTGCCGCCGCCGAGCACCAGGGCGAGCAGCGGGACGGCGGTGTTCCCGGCCGAGTTGGCGTGCCGCACCTCCGCCGAGCCGACCAGCGCGGTCGCGCCCAGGCCGAGCGCGATGGCCATCAGGTAGAAGCCGCCGACCAGGCCGATCGCCCACATCGTGGAGCGGCGGGCGGCCCGCGCG
The DNA here is from genome assembly GCF_042732075.1 of Kitasatospora sp. NPDC059812. Classification (NCBI taxonomy): domain Bacteria; kingdom Bacillati; phylum Actinomycetota; class Actinomycetes; order Kitasatosporales; family Streptomycetaceae; genus Kitasatospora; species Kitasatospora sp. NPDC059812. Next base: position 1,327 of record NZ_JBHWIO010000131.1, on the reverse strand, counting down.
GTGGGCACGGTGTAGAAGCGGGACAGGATGTGCGGCAGTCCGGCGGTGCCGAGCACCAGGGCGAGGCCCAGGCTGAAGAAGTCGAGCCGGCTGGTGAAGGTGGCGCCGTACTTGAGGCCGGGTTCGAGGTAGCGCCGCCCGGCGCCGCTGTGCTGGGCGGCCTGGCGCATCAGCTCGCCGACGTCGCCGTGGAAGCGGACCATCAGCAGCACGGTGAGCAGCACCGAGCCGGCGATCAGCAGGAAGGCCTTGACGATCTGGATCCAGGTGGTGGCCCGCATCCCGCCGATCGTGACGTAGACGATCATCAGTCCGCCGACGGCGACGATGGTCCAGGTCCGGGCCTGGGCGCTGTTGGTGCCGAGCAGCAGGGCGACCAGCGAGCCCGCGCCGACCATCTGGGCGACCAGGTAGAGCAGGGTGACGACGACGCTGGCGCCCCCGGCCGCGGCCCGGACCTTGCGGCGGCGCAGCCGCAGGGCGAGCACGTCGGCGAGGGTGTACCGGCCGGCGTTGCGGACCAGTTCGGCGACCAGCATCAGCACCACCAGCCAGGCGACCAGGAAGCCGATGCTGTAGAGCACGCCGTCGTAGCCGTACAGCGCGATCAGCCCGGCGACGCCGAGGAAGGAGGCGGCGGAGAGGTAGTCGCCGGAGAGCGCGAAGCCGTTCTGGAGCGGGGTGAAGTCCCGGCCGCCGGCGTAGAAGTCCTCGGTGGCGCTGCCCCGGCGGCCGACCCAGAGGGTGATCGCCAGGGTGACCAGGACGACGACGGCGAACAGCGCGATCGCGAGGTCGTGGTGGTCGCCGGTGGGGGCGACGGGGGGCGGGGTGGCGGTCGTCATCGCGGTTGTCACCGCGGTCGTGATCGTGGTCGTCATCGCAGCTGGTCCTGGGTGTCCCAGCGCAGGCCCAGGGCGGCGCGGTCGCGCTTGGTCCGGGCGTTGCGGGCGTAGAGCCAGGTGAGCAGGAAGGTGGAGGCGAACTGCAGCAGGCCGAGCAGCCAGGCCACGTTGAGCGGGCCGGCCACCTGACTGCGCATCAGGCCGGGGGCGGCGGCCTGCGCGGCGACGTACATCAGGAACCAGCCGAGGAAGGCGCCGCTGACCGGGAAGACGAACGACCGGTAGCTGCGGCGGATGTCCTGGAAGGCGTCGCTGCGCTGGACGGCCCGGTACACCTCGGTGCTGTCGGTGGCGGGCGCCAGGGCCCGGGGGGCGGGGGGCGGGGGGGCGGGCGGGGGGGGGGGGGGGGGGGGGCGCCGGGGGGGGGGCCCGGGGGGCCCCCCCGCGGGCCGGGGGGGTTTACAGAGATCGAGGGGGGGGGC